>CAJXCK010000012.1 GCA_913051785.1 uncultured Gammaproteobacteria bacterium | reverse complement strand
AATATATTCAATCTCTCGCCACGATCTGCCAAAACATGTTCGAACAGTTTTCCGAGGAGTTGGAGCGCTACATCTTTGAACGCTAGAGTAGGGCCATGGAACAGTTCTAGGACATCCAAACCATCTAAATGCTTCCACCCAACGACTTCTGGCGTGTCGAAGTTAGCGAAAGCTTCTGCCGTCAAATTATCCAAGTCGTCGTGCTCTAGATCATCAATAAAGAGTTTGAGTAATGTTTGGGCTACTTGAACAAAATCTCGCCCCCTCCAATCTGGAAGGCTATGTGACACATCTGGTATGTGGTCTGGAATTAGGAGCCCGCCATCATCGGCGAGACCCATTAACAGGGCATCAGTAAACGATATTCCCGAGACGCCTCCGCGCGTACTACGGTATTTCATGCGTAAATAGACTAGTGGGAGAAATTGAGCGAGGCTGGAACAAATCTAATTGAACCGAACATCCTCTAAACCGCGCTGGCTCCAGTTTCACCCGTTCTGATCCTCACCACCTCGTCCAAAGTGGTAACAAATATTTTTCCGTCTCCCACCTTATCTGTTTTGGCCGCCTGAGATATCGTTTCTATCGCCAGGTCCATAAGCGAATCATCCACCGCGATTTCGACTTTCGTTTTAGGCAGAAAATCGACTACATACTCAGCTCCCCTATAGAGCTCGGTGTGGCCTTTCTGCCGGCCAAAACCCCTGACTTCAGTAACGGTCATACCCTGAACGCCTATCTCTTGAAGAGCTTCTCTCAAGTCATCCAATTTAAATGGTTTAATTACGGCGGTAATTAATTTCATATCTCTTCCCCAATCTAATCGTTCTGGTAAGCCTACCGGCCTCAAAGCATAAATGTTCTTTCCTAAAAGTAAAATGGCCAGCTAGAGCTGGCCATTTTACTCAGATATTTCGGCTAATAGATCAACCTTTAAACTCTGGATAAGCCGCGACTCCTATATCCGTGGAATCTGAACCGGCCTCTTCTTCTTCAGGGCTTAGCCTGATTCCAAGAGTGAACTTCAATATAGCCCATACAATAAGAGACGCTACAAAAGTCCAGCCAAAGATCGCTCCCAGCCCAGTAAGCTGTCCCGTTACAGTGGCATCATCACTAGTGATTAATACCGCCAGTAGCCCCCAAATGCCGGCTGTACCGTGCACAGAAATAGCTCCGACTGGATCGTCGCACTTCAATTTATCTAGAAGAGTGATTGACCCAACAACGATCAAGCCGCCAATCGCGCCGATAATCATGGATTCCGCGTGGGTTCCCGAAAGGGGTTCCGCTGTTATTGAAACCAATCCGGCCAAGGCACCATTCAGCGCCATAGTGATATCTGCTTTACCGAAAGCTAGGCGAGACAAAATCAGCGCCGCTACCGCGCCACAGGCCGCTGCCATGTTTGTATTAACGAAAACTTGAGCAACTGCGTTTGCCTCATCGATGTTGGACAATTTCAGCTCTGATCCGCCGTTAAAACCGAACCAACCGAACCAAAGGATGAAGGTTCCCAACGTAGCCAGCGGCATATTCGCTCCTGGCATCGCATTGATCGAGCCGTCTTCGTTATACTTACCCGCTCGAGGCCCCAACAAGATCACTCCCGCCAACGCTGCTGCAGCGCCGCACATGTGAACGATTCCTGAACCCGCAAAATCCACAAAACCAGCTTCAGAGAGGAAACCACCGCCCCAACTCCAACTGCCCTGGATTGGGTAAATGAATGCTGTCATCACTACTGCGAACAGAAGGAAGGACCAAAGCTTTATTCGCTCTGCTACCGCTCCTGAAATAATTGACATTGCGGTCGCTACGAAAACAACCTGAAAAAAGAAATCCGATCGGGCTGAATAATAAACATCACCGCCTGATGCCAATACATCATCGACTGTGTTTTCAGGCCCGAGCATCATTCCGCCCGCGTACATAAGATCATATCCGATCACCATGTACATAATGCATGCGATCGAAAACAAGGCTACGTTCTTTGTCAGGATCTCCGATGTATTTTTTGCGCGGACCATACCCGCTTCCAACATCGCAAACCCTGGCGCCATGAACATAACCAACGCGCCCATGACTAAGAAGTAGAACGTGTCTACTGCATAGGCTAATTGTGTTAAGTCTTCCAAAATCCTTCTCCGTCTTTAAATTCTGCTTTTTACAGCCAATCCCAAATCCCATAAAGGGTCTAACCCACGCCGAATGGCGCGCATTTTTATTTCTGCAGATTATGTGCCACATTATTTATCGAGAAAAAACAGTGGGTTGCAAAAATGTGAAGATAAGATGAATGACAAGTCGCACTCAGATGGTGCAACCATGTCACGCTAGGGGGCGCGGGATATCTGAACTGCGCTTACTACATGAAAATCCGCCAATAAAGAGTATTCTCTAGCCTACAACAATGATTTTTAACAGCGTACGGAAACCTGAACAATGAATCGACCTTTCTCCGTGAACGAATTGATCGATAGCTTTGGCAAAACGGTTCAATCAACGATAGAGCTTGTCGCTAAGACCTCTCCGCTGGATATCAGGACGGTTGAAACGGCAGTTGAGAGTGGCCTCGATAAAATAAGAGATAGACTGGCTAGCGATTTCGAACTCGTCAAAAAGACCGAATACGAGACCAACGTCGAGTTGTTAGAAGTGTTAAAAAAACAAGTTGATGCGCTAGAGGAGCGGATTGCTGAACTTGAAAAAGATTCTGGAACTTGAGTTTGTGACCCTTTTCTTTCGGGGCTCTACACAAAAAAGGCCTCCCGAAGGAGGCCTTTCCCGTTTTCCTGGTTTTTGAGGGTGCAAAGGGAGAGTACCAGGATAATGAACTCTTTCTAAATCATATATTTAGAAGCTTTTTCCGATCGATAGGACCAAGGCTTCGCCATTACTAGCAGCAATGTCGTCGTCTGGGAAAATCAAACTAACTCCCAAATCGATCTCTGATACCGTTGTTCCGAAGCCAAGCTCGAAGTAACTACCCGCGAAGTCCTGGCCAAAGCTGCCGTAGGTAGCTGAGAAACCGGATCCAAGATCAGCGGATAATGCGGTGAAGCTATAATCGCTATCGTCACCGTCCCAGGTGCCAGCTGAATATTCCAGGCTGACTGGACCATATCCGAAATTCGTGTTGATTTCCTCGTAAGTATCGTCGAAATCTCCAGTGTAGTAATAGCCAGTAAAGCCGACGCTGACGCTCAAATCGCCAACGTCTGCGCCGTATCCGAAGTAGCCATCTACTTCTAAGCCATCGCCAACATCAGCTGACCAAACACCTGCATAGAAACCGCCGCTTTCATAGTCCGCTCCAGCGCTTGCTGAAGAATTCTTCTGGAAGAAGCCTCGATAATAATATTCAGAAACGTATCCCACATTATAGGACATCTCCGCAGTGGCAACGCTTGATGCCATCAGCGAGCTGCCAAAAACCGCTAGAGCGGTCAATGAGCTAACAATTGTTTTCATAATCTCTCCTAAGATTTATTAACGACAAACCTAACTAATCGGTTCGCTCTTAAGAGTTTGCAAGAAAGAAGCCAACTATTAATTGGCTTGCAAAACAGTGTCTTATAGAAGAGGTGAAATAATCGCGACCTAATATGAGCCTCTATTCAAGGCAATGCTGCACACTAATGGTGCGTCAAGCTTTTGTTAAAGCTGCTCTAGATATCGATCTAATCGATCGCCATTCAATGCGAAATTCGCTTTGAGGTCGTCCGCCGCCGATTTTATTTCCGACATGTTAACCGCCTCGCCGACTTGAATAACACCGACCATCGCCATTGCTACATGCGGGTCACACTGATAGACGTATACCCCTTCAGTGTCGAGCGTGACACTGATTTCTTCGCTCAATGCACCGGCCCAAGTCTCAGCTCCTTGAGGAACCATCCCGTTGATTGAAACCGAGTTGTGAGCAAGATCCGTCGCCTTGAAATGGACGGTGTCACCCTTAGAAATCTTGATTACGGCGGGCTCGAATATCATCGTCCCTCCAGGACCGGAGTTCAGCATTTTGACTTCATGTTCCGATCCGCTTAAAAGTTCTACTTTGGGTAACGGTTGACTAGCGGTATTTTGTGCGGAAACGTCCTGTTGACTATCTGATTTTGAAGCACGAACTAGTGTGCCTGATGGCTTAAGCCTCTCTCGCATATCCTGATTTGTCCCGGGCGGTGCGGCATTTGCTGAGCCAAAAAAGAAAACTGTAAAGAGTGTGAACTGGAAAATTGAGACCAACTTTTTCACTAAAACTCCTGTGAAGAAATGAATAGACATTTGCGCGGCGCGATTATAGACCGACTAACTGGTTACGTCGAACAGCTCTCTTCCAATCAGCATTCGTCTGATTTCACTGGTGCCGGCACCAATCTCATAAAGCTTCGCGTCTCTTAATAATCGTCCAGTTTCGTAGTCATTGATATAGCCGTTTCCACCGAGCGCTTGGATCGCCTGCAACGCATGCTGCGTCGCTCTCTCGGCCGCGTACAAAATACAGCCAGCTGCGTCAATCCGGGTCGTCCGGCCTTCGTCACAAGCCTTCGCTACCGCATAGACATAAGCCCTCGCGGCATTGGTCTCAGTGTACAAATCCGCCACTTTACCCTGCATCAACTGGAATTCACCGATGGGACTACCGAATTGATTTCTTTCGTGAATATATGGCAATACGATATCCAGCCCCGCCCTCATGATGCCAAGCGGCCCACCCGCTAAAACGACCCTCTCATAATCAAGACCACTCATGAGAATCTTCACGCCTTGGCCTACTCGACCCAGAACCTGTTGTTTGGAAACTCTGCAGTCCTCGAATATTAGTTCAGCGGTATCTGAGCCACGCATCCCCAGCTTGTTAAGCTTCTGCCCGGTCGAGAAGCCAATCATGTCTTTTTCGATCAAGAACGCAGTAATACCTTTCGTTCCAAGCTCCGGATCAATCGTTGCATAAACGACCAAAACGTTTGCTTGAGGGCCGTTCGTGATCCACATTTTTGACCCATTTAGAACATAATCATCCCCTTCAGCTCGCGCTCTAAGTCCGAGACTCACCACATCAGATCCTGAATTATGCTCACTCATAGCGAGAGCACCCACATATTCACCTGATACAAGTCGAGGCAAATATCGTTGCTTCTGATCTTCGCTGCCATAGCGCGCGATCTGATTTACACAGAGATTCGAATGGGCACCATAAGACAATCCAACTGAAGCAGAAGCTCTGCTGATTTCTTCCATTACCACGGTATGTGCTAAGTAGCCTAGGTCAACGCCGCCATAGGCAGGCTCTACAGTCATTCCCAACACACCAAGCTCACCCAACATTGGCCAAATAGATCTTGGGAACTCGTTAGACTCATCTATCGTAGAAGCAATCGGTGCTAGCTCCTTCGAACAGAAAGACGCAACACTCTCTCTCAACGCATCAATCGTTTCACCAAGACCAAAATCGAAGGAATACTCGCTCACTCTCTAGTTGCCCACCTTAGGTCATCAAACCTGATTTCTTAGCCCAAGTTAGAGTAGCGTCCAAACCAATCGAGAGCTTGGCGATCAGCTCATCAATTTGGTTCTCGTCGATGATCAATGGAGGACATACCGCAACCACATCACCAATATTTCTAACAATCAGTCCGGCTTCTTGACAGCTAGCAGCACAATGCGCCGCAACGCCTTGGGTGAGATGAAAAGGCTCTCGGGGGGATTTTTTCTTAACAATTTCCAATCCGGCAATCAAACCCACGCCTCTCACTTCACCAACCAAAGGATGGTCTCGAAATTCCGACAATCTCGATTGCAGCGACAAACCAGTCTTGTGAGCTCGCTGAAACAGATTCATCTCCTCCATTAACTCGAGATTTCGTAACGCTACAGCCGCGCAGACTGGATGACCGGAGTAGGTAAACCCATGACCAAAGACTCCCAGCTCATCGGACCTGCTCATGAAGGCTTCATGCATGAAATCAGGAACCAGAACACCACTAATGGGCAGATAAGCGGACGACAAAGCCTTAGCAACACTCATCGTCGTCGGTTGAATCCCCAAAGTATCGGCTCCAAAAGCCTGACCAGTTCGGCCAAAACCACAAATGACTTCATCATCAATAAAGCAGATATCATGGCGAGCGAGAACCTCTTGTATACGAGCAAAATATCCATCTGGCGGCACAATAACACCTCCAGCTCCTTGAACCGGTTCCGCAATAAATCCAGCTATCGTATCGCCACCCTCTCGATCAATCAGATCCTCTAGCTCTGTCACTAATCTATCGACAAACTCTGATTCGCTCTCTCCCTCCAGCGCTTCGCTGTAATAATGTGGGCAGGTAAGATGGAAGACACCAGAAATTGGCAGATCAAATTCTTTGTGAAACGCTGGCAAACCGGTTAGCGAACCACTCGCAATTGTGATGCCGTGATAACCTCTCTTTCTGCTGATAATTTTCTTTTTTTCCGGACGACCAATGGCGTTGTTGTAATACCAAAGCAGCTTGACCTGCGTATCATTGGCGTCACTACCGGACAGGCCAAAAAACACCTTTCCATCCTTTATTGGTGAAAGCTCCAACAAACGCTCGGCTAAAAGCACCGAGGGCTCATTGGTTTTACCCGCGAAAAGTTGCGAGTAGCTTAGTTTCTTCATCTGTTCAGCAGCGACCCTGCTTAATTCTTCGTTGCCATATCCGATAGCCGTACACCAAAGCCCAGCCATGCCTTCCAGATATTGTTTGCCGTGGTTGTCAGTTAAGTAAATTCCTTCTGCTGATCGATGAACGGTCGGGCCCTTCTGGGCATGTTCTTTCAAATTTGTCGTCGGATGCAACAGAGCCTTCAAATCTTTCGCTTCGATTGAGTCCGGGCCGAACTCGTTATGAAAAGCCATACTTCCCGAGTCAGCTTTAGTATCTCTTAATCCATCCATTCCTTAACCTCCGTACCTAGATTAGCTCTTGCGCTGTCAGAGCAAACTCTTCCATAACTTGATCGGCATAATCTATTCGCCCAGTTAATTTCTGCGCATCTCCATAACACAGGCGCAGACACGCTTCCGCCATGTGTTCAACTGGAGTGACCCGATCCTCGTTGGTTTCGTTAATCAGTTTGTGGTGCATTACTCCAGGGGTGGCAACTAATCCGGGCGATATGACGTTCACCCCCACACCCTCGGAATAGACTTCCTGAGCCAACCCAGTGGTAAACCTTTCCAGGGCGGCCTTACACATCCCATATACGCTACTGCCGTGGCCACCCGCCTTTTTATCAGGATGGAGCGCGGCATGAGAAGAAATATTAAGTATCCAGCCAGATCCACGCTCCCTCATCCCGGGTAATACCATTTGGGCAAGTTCAAAGGGCGCCCAGACTTGCACATCCATCATCAATCGAAATCGCTTTTCGGGAAATTCAGATGCCGGGATAAAGTAGGTGATCGCCGCGTTATTAACCAAGATGTCCACGCTACCGAAGGCGCTCTCGGCTTCACGAATCAAATTGGCTCTATCTTCAGCAATAGCCAAATCAGCTTTGACACCCAGCGCTTGTCCGCCCGCCGATCGAATAGCTTCAACCGTCTCGTTTACAGTTCCCGGAAGGTAGTGTTCGCCATCACTTATTGTTCTGGCGGAGACTACGACCTTCGCGCCTTCCATCGCAAACCTTCTTGCAATCGCATCTCCTATTCCGCGACTCGCTCCCGTGACAACAGCCACTTTCCCAGCCAGCACGCCATCACTTTTAACAGCTTGAATCACCTGTGAATCTCCTTCCTCACCTTACGACTCGAATATACTCGGCCTCCGGCTCCGTTCAATCAAAATAAACGCGTTCAAGGCGCCGACCAAGCCCTGTCAGAATTTCATAATCGATTGTGCTAGCATGTTCAGCAACCTCTCGAAGGGTTGGAGCGTCCCCAAAAATCTGAACGACGTCTCCTACCGACACATCAGCATCCGAGACATCGAGGTGAAAAGTATCCATGCTTATAGTGCCCCTTATCGGGAAACGTCTTCCGTTGATGGCGCAATCTCCCTTATTGGATAGCAACCTCGGCAACCCGTCGGCATAGCCCAGCCCTACGATCGCGATATCCGAGTCTTTATCCACCGAAAAGGTAGACCCATAACCCAAACTAGAGCCAGTCTTAACTCTTCTAATTTGTATGACCTGCGCCGAAAGACTCGCCACAGTCGCGAGTGCGTCGCCTCCTTCATTTGCTCGGAAAGGAGAACTCCCATATAAAGCTATGCCCCCTCTAACTAACGTTGCACAATCGCTGAGCTCAGATATTCCAGCCAGGCACGCAGCAGAGTTATTCAAGCTAATCCTCGAAAATGGAAAACGCTCCTTTATCAATCGATGCGCATCCAAAAACCTTTTAATCTGTGTCTGATTGAAGGGGTGATCCGGCTCGTCTGCTCTTGCGAAATGACTCATGAGCATCTTGATCTTAAGCCGATTGGAGGAGCTCACTTCAACAAATTCTTCAATCGATAGACCTAACCGCTCCATTCCGGTATCCAAGTGAACCACTGATGATTCACTAACTTCAATCCATAAACGGCACTGTTCAGGCGTGTTCAAAACAGGAATTAGGTCATTCTTCACCAGAGTCTCGATTTGTTCTGAGGAAAACCCTTCCAGAACATAGATGCGCGCCTGCGGGACTATGCTCCTAAGCTTCACTCCCTCAGAGACTTCGGCCACAAAAAATTCCTTGCAACCAGCCGCCCACAGTTTTTTCGAAACTGGTTCAACGCCTAACCCATAAGCATCGGCCTTAACAACGGCTGCTACGCCCGACGGCTCGCCCCCATGCAATTTGGAGTAATTCTGCTCGATAGCCGCAAGGTTGATGTTCAGTGTTCCAGCCAAGAATGCTCCGTCAAAAAAATCGACCGCATGCTAATATAGTCTCCCTCAAACAAAATAAATAGAAATCGTGCCCACTCTAATTCGCAACAATAATGCAAAGCCTGGCAGATTGATTACGTTAGAGCACGAATCGCGAGTGTTGAGGGATAATCCTCTTAAGGATCCCTATCGGAGAAAACTACACGTCTATCTTCCCAACGAGTACGACAACAAACAACGACAAAAAGCGAAGTTTCCCGTTCTTTTCTCTCTGGCTGGCTTCACCGGTTCAGGCCTTAGCGCAAACAACTGGAAGAGCTTCGAAGAAAATAACGTCGAGCGCCTCGATCGCTTAATAGGATCAGGAAGAATGAAGGCCTGCATAGTTGTTTTCCCAGACTGCTACACCTCCTTTGGTGGCAATCAGTACATAAACTCTTCCGCCATCGGCGACTACGCAGATTACCTTAATCATGAACTAGTGCCTTTGATTGATCTGCAGTTTAGGACATCCTCCGTTCGAGAAGGTCGGGGATGTTTTGGGAAATCCTCAGGCGGATACGGAGCCATGCTTTTAGGAATGAGATACCCAAAAATTTGGGGAGGAGTAGCTAATCATAGCGGTGATAGCTACTTCGACTTCGTTTACTTGAGTGAGTGGCCAAGTGTTCTGACCCATCTGTCGCGCTATGCTAAGAATGGCAAATCCCCCTCGCTCGAGCAAAAAAGCGCTAAAGGAGTCGACGACGGCCGGGTAAAGCGCTTTCTAAATGACATTTGGTCCAGGAGCCAAGAAGCTCAAACGACTCCTACTAGTCAGGAGGTTATGACTCTCATGCTTTTGGCCATGGCAGCAAGTTATGATTCTGATTCAAGTTCGCCAAATGGATTCAAGCTACCGCTCGATTTAGTTTCCGGCGAAGTATTATCCGCCCGCTGGAAGCAATGGCTTAGGCACGACCCTATCAATCTTGTTGCTCGGTATAAAAAGAATCTCGATAGCCTACGGGCATTGTATATCGATTGTGGGCGATCAGATCAATTCCATATCCACTATGGCACGCGACAACTTGCTCAAAGATTAAGGCTAAATAGTATTGAACATACTTACCACGAATTTGATGGCACTCACTCAGGAATAGATCATCGCCTCGACATCAGTCTTCCTTTCCTAGCCCAGCGTCTTATGTAGTGTTAAAAGAGTTCCGCGATTAAACCGCTAACGTACGCAGCAGTTAAAGCCCCGACTAGGGGCTCAAAACCCTTTCAAGCATCGCATCTACAGACACTAATGGCGAAATCTCCAACAGTTCTTCTGTCCGAGTTGTATCCATATTGTCATCATGATCGAGCACTTCAAGCATTGATCTCGTAACAGGAGGGTTCGAGGAAAGTTTTTCCAAAAGGCCTGCCAGAAACAAACCCAATGCAATGGGCAATCCGATCACCTGAGTTCGCCGACCTAACACCAATGCCGCCCTTTTAATGAGATCTCTCCGGCTAAGAGGCTCTGGGCCGACCAGGTCATAGGATCCATCCAACTCCTTGCTTGCAGCGGCTTTAATCGCTCTAACAACGTCCCCTGCGTACAACGGCTGATCCATACTCGAGGGTCGAAACAACAGGTTGAGCGAGTTCAGTGCGTTCCGACGCAATGCATAGCTGGCGTAATCGCCCTCACCAAGAACCATTGGAACTCTCAGCACCATAGCCTTCGTTGTCGAATTTAATAGTGTATCTCCTGCGATAGATTTTGATTTTAAACAGCGATTTGTCGCGCTCTCGAGGGCGCCGACTATCGAGACGTAGCTGATGTGCGAGACGCTTCCCCCTTGCAACGCTTCGGTCAAAGCATGACAGCTACCTTCATGAGCTTTTTCGTATGAGCTATCTGGAGTTTCCTTTAATACCCCAACTAAGTGGACGCAATAATTAACGCCTTCAGAGGCGGCCTGAAGATCCTGTTTGCTTGTATAGTCAGCGATGACGACCTCTATACGCGACCTTTGCTCAGGCTCTAGCGGCAGTTCTTCAATCTGGCCCTTCGCTCGCTCGCTTCTAACCAAGGCCACTACTTCCGTATCAGCGGTTAACAACAAGTTTTGTAGCAGACGCTTACCTAAATTACCGTTAGCACCGGTTATCATCCACTTCGTTCGCTTAGCTCCGTCCAACTCAACAAGCTCCTAAGAATCAATCTTTCAAGTAACATACACTCTTATGTCATCAAACAGAACGATCCACTTGGCCAAGCTCCTCGAATTGATCTCCCTTGCTAATTTCCTTACCGCAGTTCGATTATTACTTGCCATTCCCGTTTGCGTGGGAATTCTAAATGAAGAGTGGCTATTCTGTGCGGTCACGCTTTTTATTTGCCTCATTACGGATATTTTTGACGGAAAAATGGCGAGGCGAGCGGGCTCTGAGTCAACTTTTGGAGGACTATTTGACCACGGTACTGATGCATTTTTTGTAACCTGTGCACTTGGGGTAATTTCTACTGAACATTATTTAACGCCCGTCCTGCCTCTACTGATACCACTAGCCTTTACACAGTATTTACTCGACTCCCGCAAGAAAGAGTCTCGGGGATTAAAGGCTAGCTTTCTAGGGAAGGCGAATGGAATCGCCTATTCGATTCCAATCTGCCTAGTCGTTGGCGCTGGTTTGTTTGATTGGTCCTGGCCTTATACGGCAGCAAAAATACTAGCGTGGGTTCTGGTGGCAACCACCATTTTATCGATGCTGGATCGCTTGATTCGCTTCAAAAAAAAATAGCCAACTTACCAGCCAAGCTCTTTGTTCACCTTGTTGAGAAAAATGACTCCAACGCCCGCATTAAATAAAACAAAAAAAGTATGCATAATCAGGCTGAAAGCACCTACCTCAGGATAGTCAGGAAATAGCACCGTCCACAACAAAAGCGCTCCCGAATGAAATGGAAGAGGCAACGCGGCTGCTAGGAAAATCACCGGCAAGAAGGCAAGCATTTGGCCAAAGCCGACATCAACATTAAAGAGTTGTAGCGCTAACGTATAAACCGCCACAGCACCCAGGAGCGTAGGGGCCTTAAAAAGCAGAAGCTTAAGATACTTCGAAGGGCCAGCTTCTCGAAATGCATGGAAAATTTGGACATTTCTCAGCTTGTAATCTTTTCCAAAAAGCCCTCTAAAAAAAGCGATATGGATCGGCAAATAGATTGCGGCGCAGAGGAAAATATTGGGAAGAATCACATCCAACGCCGTGGATGAGGATGCCTGCTGAACTAACTCAAAGTATAAAAACACGCCAATAGCCGAGAAAAGCATCAACTGATAGATCTCTACCATGCCAACCATAATCATAGTAGACAGCGCTCGCCATCCAGGAACATCGTGTCGCTGCCATAGATAGGCCGATAAGGCTCCTTTCCCGACCTGCTCGTTGGTCAAAGATAAAATGTAGGCGCTTGCTCGAATAGGCAACAACTCCTTTAACTTCAATTCGGGCACATTGAACCACCGCACCGCCCGCCAGATAGCGTGCGAGTCGACCAGTATAAAAAATAGGGAATATGCTCCCATTAGAGCTAACCAAGCGGTCCAATCTGCTTCGGCGAAGAAGCGGCTCAAATATTCTAAGACGGTCAGTCCTTCACGAGCCGCTGTGGCCTCTGTTTTGTTAAATACCAAGTAGAAGCAGACAATCGTAATGGCATAAGTAATAAGCTTAAAAATCCAATTCGATTTTTTCCGTCCGGCGGACTTTGTTTCTGGATCAATTCTCTGCTCGTCAACGCTCTCGGTCATTATTATTGCTCCGCAAGTTTATAAACGATGGACTTAAATTCATGGCTAAATGGATGCCAAAAACCGGGCATCCTTTGAGTCAGGCAAAAACCCGTAATATCTGTTCGAGGCGACATCCAGCTATGAGTGCCCGCCATGCCGCCCCAATGGTATTCGTCCAAGGCGGCTTCGGGCTCGTCCTTTTTTGTCTCTAGCTTTATCGCAAAACCCAAGCCAAATCCTGTTCCGGGCATCGACCACATTGGGAAAGCCACTTTTACCCCATCTGCCAATTGACTAGTTCTCATCATGCTCAAGGTTTCCGGTTTTAAAAGTTGAACCCCATTCCATATCCCACCATTTACCAACACTTTCAAAAATGCCAAATAATCTGACACAGTAGAGACAAGCCCACCTCCACCACTTAGAAAAGCTCTTTTCGTGTTGTATTCTCCCGTGATCGGATCGTCGTGCTTCGTAAGGCCTGGTTTCATCGGATCGAAAATGTCCACCGGTGCATATTGAGTAATAAATCGATCAGTTTTGTCTTGGGGGACCCAGAAATCCGTATCTCTCATGCCTAACGGTTGGAAAATATTTTCTCTCAAGAATTCATCAAAAGCCTTTCCTGACAAAACCTCTACCAGCCGGGCACAAACATCGGTAGCAACCGAGTACCGCCAACTTGATCCAGGATCATAGGCGAGCGGCAAACTTGAGAGCCGATCACAGAAATCTTCCAGACTGACGCTAGCATCTGAAATAACCGACAAGCCGCCAGCAGCGTAAGCCTTATCAATTACCGAATTAGGCTCTATAAAGCCATAACTAAATCCCGCGGTATGGCTCAAGCAATGCCTTATTGAAATTTTCTGTTTCGCCGGAACCACATCATCTGACAACTTAGCCCCGGATCGCAACACTTTCATATCTTTGAAATTTGGCATGTAAACTTCTAAGGGATCGTCGAGCTGAAAGGCACCTTTTTCCCAAAGCATCATCAATGCTACAGAAGTAACCAGCTTTGTGTTTGAGTACATACGGTATATCGCATCGTCCAATAGTGGCCGTTTCGATTCAAGGTCCATAAAACCATAGGTTTTATAATCAAGAACTTCTGTCCCTCGCATTATCAAGGTGGCACAACAAGACAATATTTCCTCATCAATATAAAACTGCATCCGCTGGTGCAGTTTAGAAAAATCAAAATAAGAAGGGCTAATTTCAATACTCATAAGGCGTTGTCCTAACCATTTAGTCGAATCTAGCGAGCCACGGTAAAGTCTCTGAGTAATTCATAGTACACTCTGACACCACGTTTGAGTTGTTCGACAGACAGCCTTTCGTCATTTCCATGAACTCCCCTAAATTCATTCGGACCGAAAGCGAAGGGCGAGTAACCATAGCTTGTGATGCCCATATCACGAAAAAAATGGGAGTCGGTAAAGCCCCCGGCTACAGTTGGAATGACATTAGCAGAGAAGAATTGTTCAGAAACCCTTTCTATTGCTCGGAACAGCTCTGTGTCAGTTCTGCTGACCGCGGGTGTAAAGCTCATTATTTTTTTTATAGAAATTCCAGGATCATTAATTATCAGAGCGAGTTCCTCAAGAAATCTGTCTGGATCCTGATCAGGTAACAGCCGACAGTCTAATTCAGCGTGAGCTTCGGCGGGGACAACATTTATCTTTGAGCTTCCCTCCAGAGTTGTAATCGAACAAGTGTTGCGCAATAGGGCATGACCAGCTGGATTCTTGAGCTTTGTTTCAAGTAAAAAATTCGTGTCTTTCACAGCTTCTCTAATGTTGGCCGAGGCAGCCTGCTCGGCACCCTGCTGGTAGGAGGCCAACCCCTCAAACATCGTCGCGACTGGGTCAGTCACTCTGACCGGGAATTCTGTTTCGCTAATGCGTTTCAAACCTCTTACCAACTTAGTTACTGAGGTTTCTGTTTGAGGCGCAGATCCATGCCCAGGTCTACCAGTTGATGTTAACCGCAACCACATTGGCACCTTCTGTGTGACCTCGACCATTACCGCAACTTCACTACCAAAAAGTCGGCCCGAGCCACCCTCATTCAGCAAATAACCAACATCCTTGAAAATCTCTGGTCTGTTATCTTTAAGCCACCCCGCTCCATAAAAGCCACCAGCCTCTTCGTCGGCGGTAGCCATCAATATCAGATCTCTTTTCAGTGGCTCACCCGATCGGGCCAAGGCCAAAAAAGCCTGCATTTGGGCAATTCCCAGGCCCTTCGTATCAATGGCTCCACGGCCATAGATAAAACCATTCTTAACATCACCTGATAGAGGGTCGAAACTCCAATACGAGCGATTCGCTGGCACCACATCAATGTGATGGAGCAAAACTAGAGCCTCTTGCGACCGAGTTGGCTTGACTGAACGCAGGCGCGCCCAAAGATTCCCTCGATTTGGGGCAGACTCAACCATTTCATAACCAATCCCCTCGCTGTCCAGGATCTTCGAGAGGTAATCCACGCCCCTTGATTCGTTCCCCGGGGGATTAATAGTGTTTATTTTCAAGTATGCCGATAATCTCGGAACAGATTCTTCTGCATAATCGTCGATAGACTTAGCAGAGGTGGGCGACGCGACCATTAGGGCGGACATAAGTGAAATTAAGAGACTCCAGATCTTTTTCAAACATGCTCTCCAGGATGGTTTTTAAGAGATTTATACTTTTTTCCGTAACGCTTATATTACCCGCTTAAGTCAATACTTTTTAGGGACGCTAGATGAAAATCGCAACGCTTTTGAGCTACGCAGGAGGCTTCAAAGAAGCCGTCGAAGAAATTGTAGGGTTAGAAAAAGCTGGCTTGGATGTCGTTTGGGTCCCCGAGGCATATTCTTTTGACGCCCCTACAGCCATGGGCTACCTGGCTGCGAGAACCGAGACGGTCACGATTGCTTCAGGAATATTGCCCATCTACACCCGCACGCCCAGCGTATTAGCGATGACAGCAGCCGGACTAGATTATTTGTCCGATGGCAGGGCTATGCTTGGTCTCGGCGCTTCTGGCCCGCAAGTCATAGAGGGTTTTCATGGCCTTCCATACACTGCGCCCGTTGCCAAGACGAGGGAAGTGATCGAAATTTGTCGCATGGTTTGGCGCCGAGAGAAGCTCCAGCATATGGGGGATCACTTTACGATCCCTCTGCCGCAGGATCAGGGTACCGGCCTGGGTAAACCGCTTAAAATAATTAACCACCTCGTGAGGGAGGAGATACCGATTGCTATCGCTTCTCTAGGACCGAAAAGCGTTGAAACTACTGCAGAAATAGCGGACGCGTGGCTTCCAGCTTTCTACACTCCAGAAGCAGCCGAAGCGGTTTGGGGAGAATCATTAAAAACTGGTCAAAAACTTCGCGACCCAAATCGAGCTGTTCTCGATATTTTTGCTGGTGGAGCCGTCGGAATTGGTACTGGAATGGAACCCCACAGAGAAAAAGGCCGTGCTGGTGCGGCCCTTTATATTGGGGGTATGGGCGCGAGATCAAAAAACTTCTACAACGACATATTTTCAAAGAGCGGTTATGCAGAGGAGGCCAAGCTGATACAAGATCTTTATCTATCAGGCAAAAAAGATGCCGCTGCAGCCGCTATCCCAGAAGACTATTTGGCTAAAAGTTCTCTCATTGGTGAGGAGGCATTCGTTACTGATCGCATCAATGCTCTGAAAGAATCGGGAGTGACCACTCTTAACGTTAGTTTTATTGGTAGTGATCCGAGCGAACGAATTTACCAATGCGAACAGCTCAAAAATTTAGTTGAGAAGCTTTAGATATTTTCTTTAGCCAACTAAACGGATTAAGCCTTCTTGAGCTGTTGATGCGACCAGCAACCCAGTCTGCGTAAAAATACTACCGCGAGTATATCCTCTTGCCGACGAGGTGCTCGGTGAGTCAATGGAATATAAAAACCATTGGTTGAAAGATATCGGACGGTGAAACCACATGGCGTGATCCAAGCTCGCTACCTGCATCTTTTCTCGTTGGAATTTGCCCCTATGCGGTAAACGAGACGTTCCGAGCAAAGCCGTGTCAGACTCATAAACCAAGAGGCACTGATTTAGGACAGGATCCTCTGGGACCGCCCCGTTACACTTGAACCAAACAAATTGTTCCGGCGGCTGCGGAGTCTCTGACTGCAGCCGACGAAACTCATGCCGCCATGTTATAAAAGGTGACTGTTTCAGACCCTCTGGTATCTTCTCAAACGCAGGTGGTTCGAGATCTGGTTTGGTGAGCTGATGTTCAAAGCCCTCTTCTGCCTTTTGAAAAGAGGCGTCCATGCTGAATATCGCTTCACCTAACTGAAGTACCACGATCCTCCGGGTCGTGAAGCTTTTTCCATCCCGAATTCTCTCTACTTTTATCAGAGCGGGAGTGTCTGGCGTTCCAGGTCGCATGAAGTATCCGTGAAGAGAGTGCGCCGACCTATCCTTTGGGACTGTCATCGAAGCGGCCATCAGTGCCTGCGCCATTATTTGCCCGCCGAAAAGTCGGCCCTTTCTCTTCTCCGGGTGAAAGGCCCTGAACACATTCAAGTCAAGCTGTTCTAAAGACAGCAAGTTGATAAGCTCTTCTAGGGGCTCATTCATAAGGCCATACGGTCGTTTTGACGACTAGGCTCCACAATATGGAGCGTAGAATGGGTCATCTGCCAACTCCTTCCGCCTGCCTGCGACATCAATCATGTCAGCATAATTCCACAACAAATTCGCTGACAAATCTGCTTCATCCTCAGGGTTATTAAGAGCATCAAGCATGACCTCTGCGTCAACCGGCAAAAGCAGGTCTTCCGGAATAGAACATAGCATATCCATTATGTCCCTGACGGCCACATCGGCCGACTTTCGTTCTGATCTCGCCTCCAAGGCCCAGCGCCACAGCTCTTCAGCACTTAATTTTCCATTTATCCAGGCATCGAGATGCTGTGTTAACTCTGGTCGATTTATTTCCGTCATATTCCAAAAAAACTAATTGCGACAAGTCTATGATAATGTGAAAAATGAATTAAGTTTAGAGAACACATCTCTATTAATAAGGAAAAGTCTTGAAAAATTGCTCCGCCGCGAGTCATTCAGTCTTGCTATTTGGCCTAATCATGTATTCGAGCCAGGCCATTTCTTCAAAATTAGACGGCTATTGGGTTTTAAACGAACAAGAAACGGAAAAGCTTCGTACACCACTGGACGAAAAAAAAATTTCCCTCCCTACAGCGGGAAGAATGAATGTTTCTGTTATGGGTATCCCACTCCCCGGCTCCGGTGGTCAGACATCTGGCGGTTTTTCCAACTTGAACGCAAAGCAACCAGAACTGCTTCGAACAAAAAGCCTTAAAATTTCGAGCTCGAAGGAAACATTCCAAATCCACTACCTTGATCTTGGCGAGGATGAACAGATAGAGACCCTAAACCGAGGAAATTACCGAGGAAGAACGAGCACCTGGAAAGCATCAAAGTTCGAGCAAAAATACAAAACCACGGAGCGAAAGGTCTCTAAAAAAGGCTCCTTGAGGAAAGATGGTAGGCTTGAAATTTCGGTAACTATCAAAAATAAGAAGTCTAAGAAACAAATAACTAAAAGAGTCTTTGATCCAGTTCCCGCCTGATCAATCTATCGCATATTGGTCAGAGTTCGTTCAACAAAAGCTCTTGTTCTTTCGCCACCAAAAAATCAACTACTTCTAGCATTTCCTTGTTGCCTCCAGCCATCTTTCCGTCGATACGATACTTACCGTTGACAACCATCGTGGGCACCCCAGTCACCTGGTAGGCTCGAGTCTTCGCATCGGCTTGCCGCACCTTGGTGCTGACAGAAAACGATTCAAACACGCCTCGAAAGGTTTCGGCATCGAGGTCTGTGTTGCGGACAATAAAATCTTCTAAAACATCCTTATCAGCAAAGTTCAGACGATCTACGTGCACGGCCTTAAACAATTTCTCGTGTAGCTCTTCCCCAACAGCCAGACCTTCCGCAGCGTAAAAAACCTGAGCCATTAATGCCCACGCCTGGTTGAAAACGGCTGGGACTCGAGAAAAACTAACTCCAGCATTTTGTAGTGATTGCCATGCTTCGACTGAGGGATCGAAACTGTAACAATGTATGCATAGGTAAGAGAAGACTTCTTCCACTTCGACAGGGAAATCTTGAGAGATACTGCCAACTGGAACTTCTAACACTTCATAATGCTGGCCCGCAATAAACTCGTCACCGCCCTCTGCCGCAGCTTGATTGAGACCGAGCGTGAGGCCAAGTATTGAGGCGAAGACCAAAAACTTTAGGTCAAATAAGCCTAGATTCATTGTTGCCCCTTTATTGCCCGATCTCTAGACCTTTACGGCCTTAAGCCTCGGACATAATCAGCAAGGATCGCAATCTCGCCATCCGTGAGGCCATGCGCAACACCACGCATCATGCCCCCGAAAGCCTCGTCGGACTTTCTATGTCCTTCTCTGTATTTGGTAAGCTGTTCAATCGTATAACCTACCGACTGACCATTGATCCGAGGAAATCCCGCCTGAGCATTTCCAACTCCACCCGGGCCATGGCAGGCAGCACACGCAGCGACTTTCTTTTCTATTATTCCGCCCTTGTAAATCTGTTGCGCTCTTCTTAGATCTTCGTCAGTACCGGTGGCCTCTCCGCCTTTAGATGGAAGACTCGCATAAAAAGCGGCTAAGTCCTCTAGGTCTTGTTCCGACTTACCAATCAGCTGAGCTGTCATTAATGGAACGTCCCGTGTTCCCGACTGAAACATAGCCAGCTGGTTGTATAGATATTTTTCATTTTGCCCCGCAAGATTCGGATACTCGGGCAACACTGGTGTCGCTCCATCCACACCGTGACAGCCAGCGCAAACCATCGCCTGAAGCTTTCCAGCCTCTGGATCGCCGGCGGCATTAGCGCCTACTGACCAACAAAGGACTAGAAGGGCCAAGGTTCTGCTTAACACATAATTTGTTAACTTGCTGCTTGTCATACGAGAACGAAATTTTTACCTAAAAAATTAATCGCTGTAGAATCAATACCGCTGTGAATCATACACTCTTCTTACAAAAAAAAGTGGACCAAAATATCACTAATGTTGGTTTTATAAGATCAGGAAAAGTATTGATCCGTGGCTAAAGCAGAGGCGACCCCAGAATATATAACGGCTGATTTCGTTATGAGCTCACCCGATTTAAAACATTGTCCCCGCGACGATTTACCCGAGGTCGCTTTCTGCGGGCGCTCCAATGCGGGCAAATCCTCTGTCTTAAACAGGATCGCTAACAACAAAGGCCTCGCTAAGGTTTCTCGTACACCGGGAAGAACAAGACTGATCAATTTCTTCAATGTAAAGACAGGCGGTCGCATAGCCGATCTTCCCGGATACGGCTACGCTAAAGCGGGGAAAACGGAACAACAAGCCTGGCAAAAAGCCGTCAATCGCTACTTATCACTTCGAGAAAACTTGGTAGGCCTAGTGCTCATCACTGACATAAGACATCCGGATCAACCTCTCGATAATGATTTGCTAAAATGGGCCATTGCTTCCCAGATACCTGTTAGATTACTGCTAAACAAGTCCGACAAAATCAGTAAAAACAAACAAGCGGTAGCTCTGAAGAAAGCTAGAGAACGGTTTATGAAAAATGGCCTTGTTACGACCCAAACTTTCTCGGCACTGAAGGGAACGGGCACCGACGAATTAAATTCTACTCTTCACGAGTGGCTGTCCAGTAACCCGAACCTCTAGTGCGCCTCCTCCCAGTTATCGCCCCTACCCACTGATACGGTGAGCGGCACATTTAATGATGCTGCCTGTGACATCAGACTTTCAACCTCACATTCGACCTCATCAATATCGGCTTCAGCAACTTCGAAAACCAATTCGTCATGCACCTGCATAATCATCTGACAATCGACGTTGGTGCGCGCCAGCCAGTCATCTACTTCAAGCATAGCCTTCTTAATAATATCCGCCGCAGTTCCCTGCATCGGTGCGTTGATCGCTGTTCTTTCGGCTGCTTGTCTGCGCATAACCTGTTTTGCATTTATTTCTGGAAGATAGAGTCGTCTTCCAAATACAGTCTCCACATATCCTAGCTTGGAGGCTTGCTCTTTAGTCTGCTCCATATAGTCGAGGACCTTGGGATATCTGGAAAAATAAGAATCTATATAATCTTGGGCTAACCCCCTGGAAATATCGAGCTGTTTGGCAAGCCCAAAAGCAGACATTCCGTATATCAATCCGAAGTTGATCGCTTTAGCGCTCCTTCGCTGATCTTCCGTCACGCTTTGAATATCAGCATTAAAAACCTCAGACGCAGTAAAGCTGTGGACATCCAACCCTTCTGAAAAAGCTTGCAACAGCCCATCATCTCCAGAAAGGTGGCCCATGATTCGCAACTCAATTTGCGAATAGTCTGCAGCTAGAATTTGCTTACCTTCAGGAGCCACGAAGGCGGCCCGAACTTTTCTACCTTGCGCATTTTTTATAGGTATGTTCTGCAGGTTTGGGTCACTGGAAGAGAGCCTACCGGTCGCTGTGACAGCCTGGTGATAGGAGGTATGGACGCGCCCAGAGTCCGCGTTGATATCCCTCGGCAGTTTGTCGGTGTAAGTGGATTTGAGTTTTGCTAGTCCACGGTACTCAAGGATAAGAGCTGGAAGCTCATAGTCTCTCGCTAGGTCAACCAGGACTGGCTCCGCCGTCGAAGGCTTGCCGCCAGGGGTTTTTTTCAATACCGGCAGTCCCTGTTTCTCGAAAAAAATCTCCTGCAATTGCTTTGGACTATCGAGGTTGAATTCTTCTTCCGCCGAGGACCATGCAGCATCCCTTAATTCTTCTATTCGTTTCCCTAACTCACTACTCTGCCTATTCAATAAGTCCGGATCCAGAAATGCGCCTTGCCTCTCGATTTTCGACAACACACGAACCAACGGCATCTCCACATCACGGAAAATATGCAACAACTTTGGCTCTTTCTCAATTAGCGGCCAGAGCTTTTGATGCAAACGATAAGTCACGTCCGCATCCTCGGCAGCGTAGTCTCTCGCCACATCTAAGGGGACCTGGTTGAAAGTTAGTTGGCTAGCCCCTTTCCCCGCGACGTCTTCAAAACTCGTGGTAGATATGTCGAGATAGTGCCTCGCTAAGGCGTCCATATTATGCCTGGTCGCTATGCTATTAAGGACATATGACTCCATCATCGTGTCATACAACTTTCCTTTTAACGTCAATCCATGAGAGGCCAAGACGCTCAGGTCATACTTTAAATTTTGTCCGACTTTGGCAATCGACTCGTTCTCCAAAACGGGCTTGAGCGCCTCAATTGCCTTATCGAAATCCACTTGTTCTGGTGCTCCCACATAATCGTGGGCTAACGGCAAATATGCAGCCTCACCGACGCCCACTGCGAAGGAGACGCCCACTAACCGGGCAGACATGTAGTCAACACTCGTCGTCTCAGTATCGATGGCAAAAAAACTCACGCTGCTCAACCTATCTAGCCATTCCTCTAATCTTTCAATCGACGTAATTAGCTCATAAGACTTTTCAACAATATTTTGTGGCAGTTGATCATTCTCTCCCTCAATCTGACCTCCCTCTAATTCCGCAAGCCAACCCTTAAACTCCAATCTACCAAACTCTTTTAACAGGTGATCTCTGTCAGCTGGATCCCTCTTTAGATCTTTCAACGAAATCGGCACTTCCACATCCGTTTTAATGGTTGTAAGGGCCTTGGATAAGGGCAATTGCTCCAGACTATTTCTCAGGTTATCCCCTACCTTTCCTTTGATTTCACTCGCTCTGTGAATCAGGGACTCTAAAGAACCGAATTCATTTAGCCACTTCGCTGCCGTCTTTGGGCCAACCTTTGGCACGCCGGGAATGTTGTCGACCGTGTCACCCATCAGTGCCAGGTAATCGATAATTAGCTCGGGAGGAACCGCAAATTTTTCAATCACACCGTCACGGTCCATCATGGTCTCAGTCATCGTGTTGACCAATGTCACTGACTCATTCACCAACTGAGCCATGTCCTTATCCCCGGTAGAAATAAGCACCGTCTGACCCGCGTCGCCAGCCATCAGGGAATAGGTGCCGATAACATCATCGGCCTCTACTCCCTCCATACAAATGAGGGGGAAACCCATAGCAACGACCAAATCCTTAATTGGCTGAATTTGCTCTTTAAGGTCATCAGGGGTGGACGAACGGTTGGCTTTATAGTCTTCGAAAAGCTCATCCCTAAAGGTTCTGCCTGGGGCATCGAATACGACCACGACGAGACTCTCTGGAAAGTCTTTTTCCAGTTTTTTAATCATGCTAATCACACCGCGGATCGCCCCGGTGGCCTCACCCTTGCTATTGCGCAGATCTGGGAGGGCATAATAAGCCCGGAACAAATAAGAGGACCCGTCTACCAGAACGTAAGTCGGTTGTTTACTATCTGATCCCATCGCTAGTCTCTAAATAAGAATTACCGTTAATCGTAAATATGGATCTCAGATTCCTTAATCGACATTCCCTCAGGGTAATATTGTTCTTGTTGATAGGATCGATCTTGGCTAGCTCCTATGCGGCGGCGCCAATACGTGGCCCGGATGTGACCATCATAGCTGCAGAAGAGGAGCTAATATACGAATTTCGACAGAACGGCCGCCTTACAATGATCAAAGTAGTGCCATCCTGGGGGAAGCCTTACTATTTGATCCCAGAGGATTCAACAACCTTTGATGGGAATCTGATTGGATCGGGGGCTCTTGTCCCAAGCTGGCGACTCAAAGAATCGGAAGATTAATTTAACGATCGCAACAGGAATATAGAGAACAATTTCTTCTCGTCCTGCCAAAGATTTTCAACCTCGTAACCAGCGTTGTTTGCTAATTGAGCGAACTCCTCCGGAGCGTATTTGAATGAGTTTTCGGTATGGATCAGTTCTTGCTTGGCGAAGGCTATCTCTTGATCACCTACATTAACTATCTGATCTCGAACGCTTCTCAGGTGCATCTGCACACAGCCAAGCTCGACGTTATAGTGGGCCTCATGTTGAAACCCCGAGAGATCAAAATCGGAACCAATAGTAGCGTTCAAGTGCCTCAACATATTCAAATTGAAGGCAGCGGTAATTCCGGATGAATCGTTATAAGCAGCTTCCAAGATCTCTCTATCCTTCTTAGCGTCGACCC
Organism: uncultured Gammaproteobacteria bacterium; assembly: GCA_913051785.1. GTDB lineage: Bacteria > Pseudomonadota > Gammaproteobacteria > Pseudomonadales > Azotimanducaceae > UBA4421. The sequence goes on along the minus strand of CAJXCK010000012.1, from coordinate 13,017 downwards.
CTATCAAAAACCGACAACCTGTACCTAAGGTTTTGTTCGTTCCAATCAAAAAAGATTCAGCCTCCTTTTTCTCGAAATTTCCTATGCTTGAACCGGGGAAAAAGCCCAACTTGCCGAACTCATCAAATCGTTCTGGCAATTCAGAAGGCTTGGTGTAGTCGGCGCTAAGCGCGAAAATATCAACTTGGGGATACTCTCGAGAGAGTTCCGCCGCAGCTATGTTGAGATGATCCGACGAGATATCTATCGGCACATAAGCCTCCACTGGCAAATGTTCGAGAATAAGCCTTATTTTTCTGACCGATCCCGCACCAAACTCAACAACACAAAGCTTGTTTAAATCAATGGTTCCAACCAGGGACGGCAGCAGCTCTTGATAGAGTTGTATCTCAGTCCTCGTAAGGTAGTACTCGGGTAGATTCGTAATTTGATCAAATAACTTAGAGCCTCGCTCGTCATAAAAATACTTCGGTAGGAGAGACTTCTCTTGCGTTAACAATCCCTTGAGAACCTCTTCCTTTTTCTCGCTTAAGCTAGGCATTCGCTCAACCGAAGTAATTCTAGAGACTGAGATCTCTGTCCCCTTAAATATCTTTCGCCAATCGCAGGCCTGTGAACTGCCATTGATCGGGTGGGTAAAAGAAGTTTCGATAGGTTCTTCTGATATGCCTTTCCGGCGTTAAACAAGAGCCTCCGCGAAGGACTAACTGGCTGCTCATAAATTTACCGTTATATTCTCCTAAGGCCCCATCCAGTGGTCGAAAACCTGGATACTGGGAATATGCACTTGATGTCCACTCCCAACTATTCCCAAAAAAATTGGCTTCTCCTAAAGAGGGCTGCTTTGGATGAAAGAGGCCCTTTTCAAGGAAGTTACCCGCGATAACCCGCTTCGCAGAGGCAAGCTCCCACTCCGCCTCTGTAGGTAGCCTCGCCTGGGACCAGTTAGCGAAGGCCATTGCTTCATATGCCGATATGTGCGTGACCGGCAATTCTAAAGCAAGAGGGAATAGTCCATCTAATCTGTATTCGAACCATACTCCTTCGATATTGCGCCAATATAACGGATGAGTTTCTAGTCTTTTCTGCTGGAGTAAGGCCCAACCCTCTGATAACCAAAATTCGTGGCGTTTATAGCCATCATCTTCTATAAATTGGAGGAACTCTCTATTCGTCACCGTTTTGTTCGAAATAAGAAACGGTTCAATATAGGTCCGGTGCTTCGGTCGTTCATTGTCAAAAGCAAAACCGTCATCCCCAGCACCGAGCTCGAACAGACCTCCCTCATGAAATTCATAATCTTGCTCAAGCGGGTCTTCTATTAGATGCTCCACCTTGTCGGCGCGGTAAGCAGGGTAGAGCGGATTATTGCCAAAATTGTATTTCAGATCTGTTATTAACAGTTCTTGATGTTGCTGTTCGTGTTCTGTCCCTACTCGCAAGACTGAAAGAATTTCTTGTCGAGTTTCTTGGTCAACCCTTCCTAGGTCAGTTATTAGATCGATAACTTTGCCATCCGTCTCGCTTCTATAGTCCATAATTTCTCTAACAGTCGGTCGAGAGAGGTTGCCCCGATCAGATCTGGGAAATGGCTGTCCTACCCTGATGTAGTAGGAGTTGAACAGATACCCAAAAGACTCATGGAAAGGCTGAAAATTCTCTTTAAAAACTTTTAACAAAAACGCTTCAAAAAACCAGGTTGTATGAGCCAGGTGCCACTTCGGAGGGCTTGCGTCAGCCATGGGCTGCACCCCAAAATCTTCGACCTCCAAAGAGGAGCAAAGGTCCAGAGTTTTCGCGCGGACTGAGACAAAATAATTGAGCAACTCGGTCGCGGAACCCTGATCACTGGGGAGAGATCGACTTACTTGCATCTTCATCTAAAATAGTTACCGCACGCCAACTAAAAAGACGCGTCCAAGGTCTGATAAGTCAACTGAACCATATCGGCTTTGTGCGGCAATTTTATAAAGCCGTGATAATGACCAAGAGGATTAACGATCACGATATTGCCAGTGTGGTCTACAGTGTAATCTCCAGACGGAAACTCGTCACCGGCCTCGTCGAGCGGTACTTTCACAAAAGCGACATTAAGCTGCCTGGCGAAGTTCTCTAACTGTTTCCCCGATCCTGTGATCCCGAGAAAATCGGGCGAGAAAGCCGTAGCGTATTCTCCTAGTCGTTTGGGGTCATCTCTTTCCGGATCTACTGTCACCAATAATCCATTGAAGGGATTGTCAAATTCGTACTCGCTCGTCTCTAGTGCGGAGCGAACTTTTCCCAACACTGACATTGATGTCGGACACACATCCGGGCAAGAAGTGAAACCAAAAAAAAGAAATGACCATCCGCCTTTCAGATCATCTCTTACAAACGGCGCCCCTGTATGATCCTGTAACTCAAAATCCGAGAGCTCTCTAGGCTTTGGCAATATATAGATACCCGCCTGCCTCATTTGATCTTCCGTTAGTTGGGGCATACGAGTTTTGCTGTTGTAAAACATTAGCAATACAGCGGTTATGAATATTAGACAGAACGCGACAGTCCCTTTAATGCTGTTCATGGTCTCTCTCCCTGGGTTATCTCAGAATATAAAGTGGCTCAGTTGGTGAAGCCAAAACTATATAAATAATGATCGACCAGCATAGCTCCGAAAAGTAGGGCCAAATAAAGAATGGAGAACTTAAACGTGGCCATCGGTGCGTCAGTGTTCGACGGTTTCATTAAGCGAATCCCCCAAAATAGGAAGACAAGGCCGAGCAGCAAGGCGCTAAAAAAGTAGAGATATCCAAACATGCCTATCAGAAAGGGCACGAGTGATACGGCGAGAAGCAAAAAGGTATATAGCAGAATCTGCAGTCGGGTGAAGCTTTCACCATGTGTTACCGGCAACATTGGCACATTAACTAGCGCGTATTCTTCTTTGCGTTCTAGGGCTAGTGACCAAAAGTGCGGCGGTGTCCAAACAAATATTATAAGAACGAGCAATAACCCTTCGGGGTCAATTGAGTTTGTCACCGCCGTCCAACCAAAAAGCGGGGGGGCTGCACCGAATAAACCCCCAATTACAATATTCTGCGATGTTGCGCGCTTGAGGAAATATGTGTAAACGAAGCCGTATCCAACCCATGAAGCGAAGTTTAACCACGCAGTCAAAGGGTTCACAGCGAGCCACAGAGTCGCAAAACCTAGCGCCCCAGTGATAAACGAAAGCGAGATAGCCCCCCGACTAGAGACCCGTCCAGTGGCTATGGGCCGGTTTTGGGTGCGCGCCATTAAAGCATCTATTCGAGCATCCGCTATATGATTAACGACGGCTGCTGAACCCGCCACCAGTGCGACTCCCACCAATGTAGCCATTATTAACTCTGGGCTTGGTATACTGCTCGACGCTAGCGCCATTCCGACCGCCGCACAGATTAACATCAGTGCAACAACCCGAGGCTTGCACAGTTCAAGGTAGTCGGACCACGCCGGACGACTATTAGCTTGGGAAGCCGCTATTTCCTCTGTATTGATGATAGTCCCCATCAGTCTTAAGCATTACGATGAAGAGAGGGGGCAAAGTTTACTGTAACAATGGTCAACAATAATAGTGCTCCTACAACATTATGCAGGGTGGCGTTAATCAAAGGTAACGCCCAAACCACATTGAGTATTCCCAGGCCAATTTGAGCGGCTAGCACAAGGCCAATCGTTACCGCCAAGGATCTATTCTCTCTGTATACCTGAACCATCAAAGGGACAAGAACAGACAATACGACTAACGCTCCGAGTCGATGAATCCAATGAATGGTTTTTCTAGCGTCACTTTCCATAAGGCCCCCTAAATAATTAGGGCCGACATCTTGCAGGAGATTAAAACCTTGAGAAAGTTCCAGATTTGGTACGTAGGTGGCGTCACATGCCGGGAAGTTCCAACAAGCTAATGCTGCGTAATTCGATGATACCCAGCCCCCTAGAGCTATTTGAAGAACCACCACAATCAGTGCCAATCTCTTCAAAACCGTTGGTGCTTGCAATCCAGTTGTGAGCTGCCTTGCACCACCTTGCCGGACAAAAATTAACCAGATCAGACTAAGAGTCGTAAAGCCACCGAGGAGATGCGCTGTTACCACCTGTGGCCAGAGCTTCAAGGTGACCGTCCAAGCACCAAAGGCAGCCTGGCAGGAAATAATGAGAAGTAAGGCAGACAGAAGACCGATTGGCGTGTGTTCTTTTCGGCCTTTAAAAGCGAGCACGAACATCGCGAATACGAGAAGCAGCAAGCTCCCTGCAACATATCGATGCCCCATTTCCCACCACGCTTTGTAACTCTCCACGGGGGTGGAAGGGTAAAGAGCCTCTGCCGATGCGATCTCGCTTTCTGTTTGGGGCACAGTAAGGTAGCCGTAACAACCGGGCCAATCAGGGCACCCAAGTCCCGCGTCAGCCAACCTCGTGTAAGCACCGGCGGCCACGACAATGAAAGTTAGCGCTATCCCAAATCCGGCCATAGCTTTCAAAACGGCGTTAGGGTCTCTGCGATCCCGAGAACGATCTGGTGTATTTTCTAGAGTTAATTCAGCCAATTTGAGACATCTTTAAAAGTCGTTTTAAATCCGACAGGATATCCTTCGGATTTCCGTCGGCCCCATAGCGAAAGACAAAGTTACCAATAGGGTCAATAATGTAGATGCCCTCAGGCATCGTGTTCTGAATCCCCGATAAAACGGTCACTTCCAAAGGCAGTGATTTTGGGGAAGTCTCCTCAGACAAAAGTATTGCCAGTCTCGCGCGGTCGGACTGTCTATTCAACAGAGTGTGCGTGGCGATCAGCTTCCCTACAATTTCTTCGCAATCTAAGCGGCAGGAGGGGTTATTGAGCCACAACCACCACTTACCTTGGCCGTCGAGTAATCTACCCGTCGCGTCTATCCAACCTACCTCGCCCAATGTGACCGGTGGCGTGACGAAGTCTCCTTTATTTGTTGTCCCCCAAGTGAACCCAAGCTTAGCCACACCAAACATCAAAGTGCTTCCAAAAATACTCAGTGCCGCGATCACCAAGGCGATCGTAAATGTTCTTTTTCCGGATACGCCTTTCGACTCGTATGCGTTGGCACTCATCGCCGTCCCTCCTGTGTCCTACTCTCTCCGCTAAATCCAAATATCAAGAAGCTAATGCAAAGCGTGACGGCAAGACCGAACCAAGTAAGCGCGTAACCTAGATGTTTCGAATCATCAAACTGATCCAGATTGGGAAGCGACTGCAATGCACCTGGCGCGTTTGCATCTATCCGTAACTCCTGAGCGTACGAGCCTGATATTTTTCCCATTCTCATCAAATCCTTAGATTGGATCCTCTTCGGCCAATTGTTCCCCCAATTATCATTTCCAAAAATTGGAGGTAAACCCGTATAGGGCCAAACTGTTGCTTCTATTATCTGAACGCCAGCCGGTGTTTCTACATGAGGCAGTTCACCCCTTAAAACAGGAGCAGGAACAAAACCTCTGTTAACGATAAGGTTTTGTCGTGATCTATTCGTCAAAAAGGGCTGAAAAACCCAGTATCCAACTTGGCCATTAGTTGTCTGATTATCTAAATAAAACAACTGGTCAATGTAGCGCCCTTCAGCTCTAATTTTTGTAAAATTCTCGAACTCCCCAAAGGCCTTTTCCTCAAAATCACTCAGATTTACCGGCAGGCTCACCATGCTTGCCAAATATTCGAACTCCAGATCCTGCTTAAACGAAGCCCTGTCCAATTGCCACTTTCCAAGGGATAAGAGCACCGGAAGAAAAAACAGGGTAAACAGCGTCATCTTCCAGCCTGGTGCAAAGTTATTCCTCACCTAAAACTCACGCTCATAGCTCTACCGTTTACCAATTCGTAGGAGCATTCGTTTGCTAAAGCTCGTTATAATCATTCTATTGATCCTCGTTATTTTAAGCCTAAGCACCGGTCTCATTTTTCTGTTTAAGGACACTGAAAAAGCAGGCTCGAAGCGAACTCGATACGCTCTGGGAGCGAGAGTAATATTCGCTTCTCTCTTGCTTATCGCTATTGGCTACGGTTTTTACACTGGAGAACTCAGGATTGGCACTAATGCCCCATGGCACAACGCAACAGAAAAGCTGCCTTAAAAGTTAAAGCACATACACGAAGATAAATAACCCTACCCAAACGACGTCGACAAAGTGCCAGTACCAACTGGCTGACTCAAAACCAAAGCAGTCATGCTCCTTGAAATGACCCTTCAAAACCCGGAAGAACTGAATAAGCAATATCACCGTACCCATCGTCACGTGAAAGCCATGAAACCCGGTTAAAATGAAGAACGTTGACCCATATATACCAGACGACAACGTGAGCCCCATATGGGCATACGCCTCATAGTACTCGAAGACCTGCAGGCCTAGAAAAATAATGCCAAGAAGAACGGTGAAACCTAACCAGCCAGCTAGCTTTCCACGCTCTTGAGTGTTAATCGCCATGTGAGCCATATGCACTGTTACGCTAGATGACAACAAAATAACCGTATTCATAAACGGCAAATACGTGAGCCATGCAGATCCCAAAGTCGGAGGCGCCATAGACTGGCCCGGGTTCTCAAAGATTTCCGGATTAGGGTTTGAAACGACCGGCCAAGTAGCCTCAAACTCAGGGTACAGATAATCACCCACGATACCCTTAGAACCTTCTCCTCCAAGCCAGGGGACCACCCACATTCGGACATAGAAAAGGGCGCCGAAGAAGGCTGCAAAAAACATTACCTCGGAAAAAATGAACCAGCCCATCCCCCAGACATAGCTCTTCTTAAGCTGCGCATTGTTGTAGCCCTCTGCATTTTCCTGGATTACTTTGGCAAACCAACGAAAAAACACGAAGGCCACAATAGCAAACCCTATCAAGCTCTGAGTCCAATCTGCCGAACCGCCCGTTTTTTGCATGTTCAGCACGGATGCAAACCCGGTAACCAATAGCATAAAACCGAATGCTAACCAGACGGGGTACCAGCCTTGGGCCGGGACATAGTAAACTGATTGGTCTGGACCAGCTGCGCTTGCCATTTTATTAACCCCCTCTAACGACCCGCCGCCGCAACATTTAAACCGTTCTTAAAGCTTTCTATCAACTCGGTAGAGTCTTCCGTTACATCGAACAGCGCGTAGCTTAGACTTATTTCCTTTATATCACCAGGAATCTCCGGACCGACGATAAAACGTAACGGCATCTCCATAACTTCGCCGGGAGCGAGCAGCTGCTGCTCGAAGCAGAAACACTCTGTTTTGTGAAAATAGCCCGCCGCCAACCCAGGCGCAACTGAAGGTATAGCTCTACCCACTGTAGGAATTGAGGAGGGGTTCCTTACGAAGAAATTTACCGTGTGGATAGTGCCTGGATTTACCTTGATAGCGCCTTTCTCTGGCCAGAATTCCCAATTCATACCTTGATTAGTGTTAGTTATGAAATTGACTCGAACCTCTCGAGACAGATCTGCTTCCATCTCTGACTCGACGTACGTGTACTGTCCGCCCGTTTTCCCATTAAGGCCAGTGACCTCACAAAAAAGGTCATAGATGGGCACTAGGGCAAAAACGAAACCAACCATGCCGACAAGGACCAGGCAAAGTTTCTTTACGGTCCTAGCTATCCCAGCTTGCTGTTCAAGACGGCTACTCATGTCTCCATTCCAAAATTCCCGCGAACTCTCAACTCACCTTTGGCGGCTGGGTGAAGCTGTGGTAGGGAGCGGGGGAAGGAAGAGTCCACTCTAGTCCTTTTGCACCTTCCCAAGAAAGTCCGTCGGCCGCCTTGCCACTACGAATGCCATTAATCAGAACATACAAAAAGAACAGCTGAGAAAAGCCGAAAATAAATGCGCCTACACTCGAGATCATATTAAAGTCTGCGAATTGTAGGGCGTAGTCAGGAATCCGCCTGGGCATTCCGGCTAGCCCCGAAAAATGCTGAGGGAAGAACGTAATGTTCACCCCAATAAAAGATAACCAGAAATGCAATTTACCAAGTGACTCGTTGTACATTTTACCGGTCCATTTGGGGAACCAGAAATAAACAGCAGCGATTATGGAGAATAGCGCACCTGGAACAAGGACATAATGGAAATGCGCGACCACAAAGTAAGTGTCGTGGTACTGATAATCAGCCGGCACGATTGCTAGCATTAGACCTGAGAAACCGCCCATCGTAAATAATATTACGAAGGCGACTGCAAACAACATTGGCGTTTCGAACGTCATGGAGCCCCGCCACATGGTGGCAATCCAGTTGAAGACCTTCACACCAGTTGGAATCGCAATCACCATCGTCGCACCCATGAAGAATGCCTGTCCAAATAACGGCATACCCACTGTGAACATGTGATGTGCCCAAACAACGAAAGAAAGTACCGCAATCGAGGCCACCGCCCAAACCATTGAGGTATAGCCAAAAAGCGGTTTTCTCGCGAAAGCCGGAAGGATGTGAGACACGATTCCAAACGCCGGCAAAATCATTATGTAGACTTCTGGGTGTCCGAAAAACCAGAATATGTGCTGAAACATGACTGGGTCGCCGCCGCCAGCTGCATTAAAAAAGCTTGTACCAAAGTGGATGTCAAATAGCATCATCGTAACGGCACCTGCCAGCACCGGCATGACCGCTATGAGCAGGAATGCGGTAATCAGCCATGTCCAAACAAAGAGAGGCATTTTCATCAATGTCATGCCTGGAGCACGCATGTTAAGTATCGTTGCTATTATGTTAATGCTGCCCATGATGGATGAGGCTCCCATCAAGTGCACCGCGAATATGAAATACGTGGTTGAGGGCGGCCCATAGGTCGTGGACAAGGGCGCATAAAAAGTCCACCCAAAGTTAGGGCCTCCGCCATCCATGAAGAAGGTCGAAATCATCATGCCGAAGGCAAAGGGCAATATCCAAAAGGATAAGTTATTCATACGTGGTAACGCCATGTCTGGGGCGCCCACTTGCATAGGGATCAACCAGTTGGCCAGACCAACGAAAGCGGGCATGATCGCCCCAAAAACCATTATCAACCCGTGATTGGTTGTCATTTGGTTAAAAAACGCTGGCTCTATAAATTGGAGTCCGGGCTGGAATAGCTCAGTTCTTATCACCAGTGCTAGCGCACCACCGATAAATAACATTAAAAAGCTGAACCAAAGATATAGCGTTCCTATATCTTTGTGGTTGGTCGTATATAGCCAACGCAGAAGGCCTTTCTCTGGCCCATGATCATGTTCGTCGTGGTGATCTGTATGAACTACTTCGCTCATTGTTGCTCCTAGTGAACTAACCCCCGCTCGAGACGGTCAAAAATTCTGTGTCTGTCTGTGTTTTTGTGCTCTGATCGAGCGCTATTTTTTCTGCTACTTTGTCCTGGTACCAGAGGTCAAATTCTCTCTCTGGCAGAACTTCAACCACAATTGGCATGAAACCATGGTCCTTCCCGCAAAGCTCTGTACATTGACCCCTATAAGTTCCTGGCTCAGGAACGATCGCCCAGAGCTCATTTATTATTCCTGGCACTGCATCACGCTTGATCCCAAAATCAGGCACCCACCAGGCGTGGATGACATCCTCCGCGGTCACGAGAAACTTAACTTTCCTATTTGCCGGAATTCGCAAAGGCTCATCGACTTCGAGCAGGTAAGTTTCTGTTTTAACCTGACGATTCTTTATTTGCGCTCTTGGGGTCGCCAAGTTTGAAAAGAATGAGAAGGAATTGTTGTAGTCCTCATCTACATACTTATATTGCCATTTCCACTGATAACCCCGCACTTCCACCGTCATTTCTGCATTGTCAGTATTATATATCTCCTTTAATACCCCATAAGAAGGGATAAACATCCCTACAAGGATTAAAGTTGGGATAACGGTCCAGGCGATTTCGAGTGTGTGGTTGTCGTCGAACTGCGCCGCTTCATGTCCCCTGGATTTCCTGTGAAAGTACATCGATATGAACATGACCCCGTAAACTACTACTCCGATCACGACGCAGATGAGCAGGATCAGGTTGTGCAGATCGTAAACGCTCCTGCTGATTTCGGTGACTCCTGGCCTTAAATTAAGCTCGTCGGCTAACAACATGCTGCTGACCGAAACAAGGAATGCTACGAACATCCCCTTAATCGATATGCTTTTCAGTGTATTCATTACCAAGACCTTTTTTAATTTCTTATTTCTTCAACACTCAACTAATATGACCGCCTAGCTACTGGGATATAAACCGAACTGTAAACCGTTTAATTCTGCACGGTGAACTAGGCCGATAAGTATACAAGCACCTGTTTTCAGGGCAAGCCAAGAGGGTCGGTGGGTCCGCAGAAAAGCTAACTTAATAGTGGACTTTAACTGCATCAATAGCTCATTTCTTTATCAAAACAGGATCAATGATTCTTACGACATCTGACGTCGAACTGGTGGACACTGTTTTTTCACGTTTCCCTCTGGGGAGGGAGTCATACCTATTCTCGCTTGGGGCGTAGTCCTCGGAGAAGCCGCAAGAGACACAACGCCTTCTTTGGACCTCTTCTTCGTCGCCCGCTTCGCTGGTTTCTAGCACCATCCGATCCATCTCTTTACATTTTGGGCATACCGCACCGGCTATAAACCGTTTTTTCATCCAGATCACTTAGATGTCAATATCATCCCTTATTTTGGCTCTTACAGATTCAGTATCAGGTGAAAATCCGGTCCAGATTTCATAGCTTTTTGCGGCTTGCTCAATCAACATCCCCAAGCCATCGATTGATCTTTTCGCTCCTCGTGACTCTGCCCAGCGAGCAAAGCTAGCTGCGGGGCCATATGAAAGATCGTAACAAATAGAGCCCTCTAGCAAATTTTCATCGATCGGCACCTCACTGTTTTTGTGCCCCGATGAGGTTGCGTTTACGATGATGTCAAAACGTTGATCCAACAGCTGAATATCGTCTAACCCCATTCCTTCTATGCCGTTGAAGTTCTCCAAACGTAATTGGTCGGCTAGGCCCAATGCTGACGCGGGAGTGCGGTTTGCGATGGTCAGTGTTTTTGGCCCGTTAATTAAGAGTGGTCGGATAATACCTTTTGCAGCACCCCCTGAGCCTAAAAGCAAAACCCGCTTATTTTTAACCGAAATTCCATGCCAAACCTCTAGATCCTCCAAAAAACCAACGCCGTCCGTATTAAACCCGCTCAATGTGCCGTTTACCGACTTCAGCGTGTTTACCGCCTGGCAGCTTTTAGAGTCTCTATCTAGTTTGCCGGCTATCTCGAAAGCGTCGGTCTTTAAAGGCAACGTAATGTTTAAACCACCGCCTCGGTTTGAGAAAAAATCTTCCACAAAGTTTACAAACGAACCCTTTGTTACCCGAATCTTTTCATACTTGATTTGGTTACCATCTTGCTTCGCGAACAAGTAATGTATTTTCGGAGACAAGGAGTGTTCTACGGGATCTCCAATCACCGCGAAATTCGTATCGGCTTTTATCATGTGATCAAGCCCCCTTTAGCAACAATTTTCATCTTAGGCGGGCACCGTCTAGCCCATAAATCGCACTGGGGCCATCGTATCCCGATATTTGCCCGGGTAAAATAAATTCGACTTCCTCTGAGAATTCGGCTGCCGCCTCTTCATATGAGATTACCGGCGCCTGTCCACTGCGATTGAGGGACGTAGAAATTATCGGGCCGCCGAATTTATCACACAGCGACCTCGCTTGATCATGATCAGGAACTCTACAAGCAACGGTTGTTCTGCCGCCGGTCACCAGTTCAGAAAAGTCCGTGTTAGGTAACACCCATGTTATGTGGCCAGGCCAGGAGTCCATTATGTTTTTAACTAAAGTCGGCTCAAGTTGATTGATATTGGGCATAAACTGCTCTGCATCAGCCGCCAGAAGTAAGAACCCCTTCTCGCCATCTCGACCTTTGATTTTCAGGATCTTTTCTATAGCTGAATGACTGTCTGGGCGGCAGGCTAGACCCCATAAACCTTCAGTAGCGTGAGCAATAACTCCTCCTCCCTTGATTATCTGAGCGGCTTTGTCCAGGCCCTGCTTGATTTGGGCGCCCCTTACAGAGAGTCTTGAACTCGGCTATTCTGAGCCGCAACCTTCTCAGCATTTTCTGCGCGGTCAGCAACAATCTTTTCATGCAAAGCTTGATCCGAAGTCGCCAATATTTGACCCGCTAGATAACCAGCATTTTTCGCGCCCGCCTTACCCACTGCAACCGTTGCCACAGGAACTCCACCTGGCATTTGCGCGGTCGATAACAAAGCATCAAAGCCTTGGAGAGGGCCGCTATCAATAGGGACCCCGATGACTGGTCGTTGAGTATGGGCAGCTACCGCTCCCGCTAAATGCGCCGCCATACCTGCTGCACAAATAAACACTTTACAGCCCCTGGCCTCGGCATCAGCCACATAGGAACTCGTACTAGCGGGCGTTCGATGGGCGCTGGTCACACGCACTTCAAAATTTATTCCCAGATCTTTCAAAACATCAGCGGTAGATTGCATAACCGGCCAGTCAGACTCTGATCCCATCAAAACAGCGACAAAAACCATATTACATACCTAAGCTAAAAAGATATTATGTTGCACTGTTGCCTCTAAGACAATTATCAAAGCATTAATCAAAGACTTATAAACCAAGCGCTACTGATGCACGAACGATTTTCAGCAAGGAATAGCCGATCATAAGATGCAATATCTTCCAATACTCCAGCATCCAGACAGCCGACTTAGAGTCAAAGCCACAACGGTTGAGAGTTTTGACAAGGAACTCGCTAATCAGGCAGACAAAATGTTAGCCACTATGTACGACGCCAACGGAATAGGCCTTGCCGGGACTCAAGTCGATTTCCATCGACGGCTGATCGTGGTCGACGTTTCCGAGAATAGGGATGCTCCAATAACATTGGTCAATCCTGAGATCTTGCTAATTGGGGAAACTGTGTCGAGCGAGGAGGGATGTCTGTCCATCCCGGGGGTACACGACACAGTAAAACGGAGCGATAGAATTAAT
>CAJXCK010000011.1 GCA_913051785.1 uncultured Gammaproteobacteria bacterium | reverse complement strand
GATTTTTTGACTGAAAGCGGGCCTTCTGAGCCGTGAAACTCTGGGTCTCCATCACCCGCGAAACTCTCAGCTTTCTTGAAGTACGGCAGAACATGCTCGTAAGACCATCCAGGATTCCCCATCTGCTGCCATCGATCGTAGTCTGCCGCATGGCCCCGTATATAGACCATCGCATTAATCGAAGAGGAGCCACCCCAACCTTTTCCCCTTGGCCAATACATTCGACGACCACTCATGCGTTCTTCAGGTTCAGTTTCAAACCCGTAATTCACCTTGCTGGCTTTAGGTACTAATTGTGAATAGCCTGCCGGCATGTGGATGAAGAAATTCTTATCGACCCCACCGGCTTCCAAAAGGAGAACTGAGTTATCTCTGGATTCGGACAATCTATTCGCGAGGACACATCCTGCGCTTCCGGCTCCCACAATTATGTAGTCGAACTCATTCTGCATATCGTTTTTTCCTAAAGTCTTAACCAAAAACATAACAAAAAAATGGGTGTAATTTCCGAGTTTAACTGCTTTTTATTTCCCGAAAGCTAGGCTACGATAATCCGGTGAGGGGTCGTTAATAGACTTCTCCGAGACTCGGGAGAAATCTTCAGTCAAGGTTTTGTCTTTGGACTTTAAACTAGAAAAGGGAGAAAGAGAGGATGTTAGATCCAAACGATTTAGTAGGTGTAACCTTCTGGATAATTTCCGCAGCGATGGTAGCTGCGACATACTTTTTCACGGTTGAGCGCGATAGAGCGGTTGGCAAGTGGAAAACTTCATTGACGGTTGCTGCGATGGTTACTGGTATCGCTGCAATCCACTACTTCTACATGCGAGGTGTTTGGATAGAAACAGGGCAATCCCCTCTAGTCTTCAGGTATGTTGACTGGCTTCTCACCGTACCGCTCCAGTTTGTAGAATTTTATCTGATTCTGGCAGCCATCACGGTTGTTAGTGCTGGTCTCTTCTGGAAGCTGATGATCGCATCGATTGCGATGCTTATCTTCGGGTTTGTTGGCGAGGCTGGAATTGCAAACGCGATGATCTTCGGGATCCTAGGGGTTCTGGCTTGGGTTTATATCCTGTACGAGATCTTCGCTGGTGAGGCAAGCAAGGTAAACGCTGCTAGCGGAAATGCCGCGAGCCAAAAGGCCTATAATGCCCTTAAGTGGATCGTTTCAGTAGGTTGGGCTATCTACCCAATCGGCTACTTCCTAGGGATTGGTGACGGCGGAAGCCCTGAAGCACTCAACGTCATATACAACCTTGCGGACTTCGTTAATAAGATCGCATTTGGCGTAGTAATCTGGTCAGCTGCGACTTCTGACGCGGCTACTGGAAACGCTTAAGCCCTATTAATTAGGTCTTTTTCGAATAAAAGGGCATCCAGCTGGATGCCCTTTTTATTTCTGGTTAGGACAACTCTCTTTGGTAAGCAAGTCAGAAAACCTACTCCTTTCATCGCTAGTTAACGAGCGATCAGTCCACCACTGAACGTGTTCCGAGGGATTTTTCAAATCCAGCGTAATTCCCCACATCGGATCGATTTCATTGGGAAGCATGCTATATCGCATATCAAAAATTCGGTTTTTTGAATCGACTGCTAGGTAATTATCTGAAAACCAGCGAAATCGTTCTACATCTAGGAATTGTCTGCTGCCGAGATCAAGGCCAGGGAAGCTTGTATCTAAATTCAATTTTTCGATGCTAGTACCTTCACAAATCAACACATCAAAACCTACTCGTATTGAGTCTACGTAATAGAAACCATTACTCTCGTAGATAGTCTTGAAAAGCAATGAGTTACCAAAACTCGGTTTTGCGTCCAATCGTTGAATTTCATGCCCACGACTCTCTGCAAGTGACCCTGCCAGATCTATCGCCCGGTTATATTGAGAAAAGCCGAAAAGTAAATACGCTGATGCCCAAGCCATACCAATCACACCGAAGAAATTAGACCGGCGTTGTATTGCAATTAATATTGTCACCAGAAGAGGTAAAGTGAAGAGAGGGTCCACTATCGAAATATTGTCCCAGGCCACTCGGTAGTCGCTGAAGGGCCAGAACAGTTGGGTGCCATACGAAGTAAAAGAATCTAACAACCCATGAGTTGCGTAACCCGCTAGCGCGCTTAAATAAATCGTTCGCCAATCAAGATCTGGTCTGAGTAAAACCCTCGCCAAGAGAGCAACAATTAGAGCCCCAAATGGGATAAAGAGCAGCGAGTGAGTGAATTGACGGTGATACTCTAGAAAAAGCAAAGGATCCGACGCAGATTGAAAAAATACATCGACATCTGGTGCCAATCCTGCCAAGGCCCCGATCAATGCTATCGAAGCGACCTTGTTCCTACGAACAGTGGCTACCGCAAATGTCGCCCCTATTGCTCCCTGACTAACTGGATCCATATCCGTCCTTTTCCTGCTTTCTTCCCAGAAACTTGCGAAAACAAGGTCGCTCTTTTGAGCTTATTGTAGAGGTGGCCTTTGGTATCCAGCGCCTAATCCCGCGAGGCGCTGGGCAAGCCTAATAGTTGTGAGGTCTCCGCCGAACCTACCCACAATCTGCAAACTCACTGGCAAACCTTCTTCATCCAGTCCAATTGGCGGTGTCGTCGAGGGTAAATATGCCATACCAGTCAGTATCGTCCATTTGAGTAAGTCACCATAGGGTCTTCGATCTCCCTCCGATATCAGAGTCCTCGTCTGCCAGTTACCATCCTGATTATGGCGGAATGGAGAGACCGGGCTGATCGGCATCAGAACTGCATCATATTCTTCGAAAAAGGCAGTCCATTCACTTCTAATCCTCTCTCTCTTTGCATCGAGATCTAACCATGCTCGATGAGACAACCCCTCCCCAATTGAGGACACAGGCTGTGATTGGGAGACCGCCGCGTACACCAGCGCACTCCCAATCCCGAATGACTCATCCGGGTCAAGATCTGGCTTGGCATCATGGATTATCCTTATCCCGGAGTTTTCAAGTCGTGCCACAGCAGCTTCCATAACTTCCAGGGCTTTTCTTTCTACAGGACAAAAATCGTCTTTTAACCAGACGGCAACACGCATCTGCTCCAATGCAGGTGGAGCAGGCTCAAGCGAGGCTTGCATGCCGGCGTCTCTGCGGCGCATAACGTTCAGAAGCATCTCAAGGTCTTCAGCGGATCTTGCTATCGGACCGACAACGTTTACGTCAGCTTCATTGAGCCCGCCAAACTCATGGTCAAGGTAGCCCCTTGACGGTACGATTCCGAAACTTGGCTTATGCCCAAACACTCCGCAAAAGGATGAGGGATATCGGATAGAACCTCCAATATCAGTCCCGATCTCAAACGCCGTAAGTCCTGCAGCGACAGCTGCAGCTGCTCCCCCTGAACTACCACCTGGAACCCGATCCGGGTCCCAGGGGTTGTTGGTGGTGCCAAAAATATCGTTAAAGGTTTGAAGATCTCCTGACCAACGTGGAAGATTGGTCTTTGCCATAATAATTGCGCCTGCGTCTTTTACAGCTCTTACTACTGGGGCGTCTCGGTCAGGAATATTACCCAACAACTCTCTAGCGCCACCCGTAGATCTTATCCCCGCAGTCTCCAAAGCATCCTTCACTGTGATCGGCAATCCATGAAGCGGGCCCAGAGTTTTACCAACGCCCACTTCCACATCCGCTCGATCTGCTTGCGCACGCGCGTCGTCAAAATTCGTGGTCACGACACAGTTTAGAATTGGATTAAATTTTTCTATACGACTGATATACAGCTCGAGTAGATCTCGACAAGAAAAATCCTTTTGCCGAATGTGGCGAGCTAATTCTGTGGCTGGCTTAAATGCTATATCGTCTTTAAGCTTCACTGACATCCCAAGTAATCAACGCT
Source organism: uncultured Gammaproteobacteria bacterium (assembly GCA_913051785.1). GTDB lineage: Bacteria > Pseudomonadota > Gammaproteobacteria > Pseudomonadales > Azotimanducaceae > UBA4421. The sequence goes on along the minus strand of CAJXCK010000011.1, from coordinate 34,641 downwards.
AGGAAAAAGCCGCCAAGACCTCTTTCTCAAATCGCTCAAATTCTTCAGGAGTCTCAGTCTGCAGACCGCCAAACATTATTTCATCAACTCCCGATTCTATGATCTCGCCGACTCTATCGATTACATAGTTTTTTGATCCGACCGCGCTACCTTCTCCTAGCCGCCGTCCTTTCATCATCGCATCGATTTTAGATTGATCATCAGACAACAACGTTGGCATCAGAACCGTTTTACTTATCTCAGTAATATTACGACCAACTTCTTCACAGTGTTTCTCCAAAATACCCCACTTATGGTCCATATAGTCCTTCGTCATTGGACCTCCGGCCCAACCATCGAGATTGAATATATCTCCATACATCGCCAGGGTACGCAAAGTACGTTTCGGACCAGTTCCTCCCACCATTATTGGAATGGGTTTGTCAAAACTGCCTGGAGAAAACGGCGCGTCATCCAAAACATAAAAATCGCCCTGGAAGGTGACTGGATTGCTGGATCGGAATAACTGACGCACTAGAGAGCATGCTTCCTCAAGGCGATCCTGTCTCTCCTTCATCGAGGGAAACTCCCAGCCGTAGGCTTCATGCTCACGCTTAAACCAAGCTGCTCCTATCGAGAACGTAAATCTTCCATGAGAAATATGGTCAATTGTGCCGGCCATTTTCGCCGCGAGGGCCGGGTTTCTGTAGGTATTACCAAGCACAAGATGACCTATTCTCAACTTTTTCGTCATAGCCGCCACCGCGGCAGAAACCGAGTACCCCTCATGCGCCGTAAGGTGTTCTTCCTCTTTCCGTCCCGGTGGCGGTATATAGTGGTCCGCGAACCAGATACTATCCCAAGCACCCTTCTCCATGACATCGACCACATTAGCTATATCGTCCCACTTGTTCCTGTAACATCCTACTTGCGCACCGAATTTCATCATTGCCCTCCCTCTTTTGGGACATAGTCATACCCTTCGAAGTTTTTTGCAATGAACTTAGGAGCGTCTCGGCCCCTTACCCTTTTCAATGAATCGCCTTTACGAGTGCGAGAACCCATATGACTTGGGCCCAACAAGGTCTCTCTTTTGCTTGGAGACCTCTGGAAAAGGGATAACTACATAGAGGTTAACGTGGTGGGGTGGCCGCGAGAGCATTAATCGAACTTGATTTAGTTAGATTTCCTTGGGAGAGCCCGAACAACACTCTCGCGACCACTCCTTGTGATTTGCAATGCGCGTGCCACTATTTTATCAATATATATCAGTACCTTATATATTCCGCCTTCTTGAATCAGCACAATTTCAGTGATTTTAAAAAAATCTCGCTCTGTTTTTGTGCTCAAACTTGAGTCATCATGAAATCGTCTTGAGCAGAATTCATTTTATTCATCTTACTAATTCAAAATCACCTAACCGCATGGGGTAACATGACTATCCGTTAGAGAGGAGTCAGCATGATAAAAAAAATAGCATTTGGCATTTTTCTTTCTATCGGTCTTGGTGTTTTTTTAGCGTGGCTCTACCGATCGGATCTGGTCCTGACCTTGGTGAGTCTTCAGACAACTTTAACCACTACAGTTGATTCTAATAGATCCGTTCCTTGGCAACGAGAACAAGCTGATCCGGTTGAAGACAATAATCTCCCAAACATCATTTTTATCCTCGCAGATGATCTCGGCTACAACGACATCTCAACTTTCGGTGGAGGACTCGCTGGTGGAAAAGTGAAGACACCACATATCGACCAACTAGCCAGAGATGGAGCAATTTTCCGCCAAGCCTATGCTGGCAACGCAACCTGCGCGCCATCTCGAGCAATGCTGATGACAGGAAAATATCCGACCAAAACCGGTTACGAATTCACGCCAACACCGTCGGGAATGGCCTCGGTGGTAAGCATGCTGGGAGATATAAACGACGATGGTCGCCCACCGGGGATTTTTGACGCCGAGATAGAGTCATCCAAACCCCCATTTGAAGATCAGGGCTTGCCGAGCGAAGAGATCACAATCGCAGAACTTCTTCAGTCAAAGGGTTACTACACCGCGCATATCGGGAAATGGCATTTGGGAAGAGGCGAAGGCATGAGACCAAATGACCAAGGGTTCGTCGACAGCCTACTCATGGCTAATGGGTTGTACCTGCCTGAAGACCACCCTGATGTTGTGAATGCCAAGCTCGATTTTGACCCAATTGATAAATTTTTATGGGCAAGAATGAGATATGCAGCATCTTTCAATAACGGCGGAACGGAGATGTTCGCTCCCAAGGGCTACCTGACTGACTATTGGACAGATGAAGCTATACAGGTCATCGAAAATAATCAGAGCAGACCTTTTTTCCTTTACTTGGCTCATTGGGGCCCGCATACACCGCTTCAAGCTTTAAAGAGAGATTACGACGCCGTTGGCGACATTAAACCCCACAGATTGCGAGTATACGCGGCAATGGTAAGAGCGATTGATCGCAGTGTCGGCAAAATAACCAACGCCCTTAAATCACTTGGACTTGAACAAAATACGCTAGTCGTTTTCTCCAGCGATAACGGAGGGGCAGGCTATGTTGGGTTACCCGAGATAAATGCGCCTTTTCGGGGGTGGAAGCTAACCAACTTCGAAGGCGGTCTTCGAGCGCCAATGTTTCTAAAATGGCCCGCTGAGATTCCACCAAACACCTCGATAGATGTGCCTGTCGCTCACATTGATGTTGCGCCAACACTTGCAGCGGCGGCTCAAGTGGACGTGCCGCCGGAACTCGAACTTGATGGTACTGATATGATGGCGTTCTTAGATGATCCAGAAGGATCCAAGGATTTAGAACGAACCCTTTTTTGGCAATCTGGTCATTATCGGGTCGTAAGAAAAGGTGACTGGAAGTTACAAGTTTCGGATAATCCGGCGAAAAAATGGCTTTTCAACCTCAAGGAAGATCCGACGGAACAAAACAATCTAGTTGAGACCCGATCGGAAGTGACTGACGAGCTATCAGCTCTTTTAGATCAGCATGCTTCAGGGAGAAAACAACCGCTCTATCCATCTGTTGCTCAGATTCCCGTGACAGTAGATAAAACGCTTGCAGAGAAATACGAGGAAACGGACGAACTGATTTACTGGCCTAACTGAGCAGAATCACCCTACATTCTGCGTCACGAACAAAGCAAGGAAACTATAAATGCAATCATTTGAAAACAAAGTCGCAGTAATCACGGGCGGAGCATCGGGCATGGGAAGATATCTCGCCGTTTTACTCGCAAAAATGGGGTGCAACGTTGCTGTCTGCGATATCAATGAGGACGAATTGAGTAAAACCTCTTCCATGCTATCTCAATACAACGTGGCCTCGTCCCAACATGTATTCGATATAGGCGATAAAAAACAGATTGATCAATTTTATGAAGACGTCATGGCAAGACATCAAAAAGTTGATTTGGTTTTTAACAACGCGGGTATCACAGTGGTGTCGGACTTTGACGCCATGCCGGAGACAGATTGGGATCGGGTAATGAGGGTAAATTTGGAGGGAGTAATCAATATGAGTAGGAAATTCCTTCCAGAACTTAAATCACGACCAGAGGCCGCTCTCATTAACACCTCCTCAATTTTTGGAATGGTTGCTGTTCCGACTCAGAGTGTTTACCACGCTACCAAGTTTGCAGTCCGCGGGTTTACTGAATCGCTCGTCAAAGAGATGAAAGGCACGAATCTTCAGGTACATTCTGTGCATCCAGGGCACGTGGGAACCAACATTGCCTCGACCGCGAAACGGGTTGAATCAGAAGGACCGAGCGCGCTTCCTACTTTTAGGGGCAAAGAACTCTCCATAGAGGAACAAGGCAGAATGTTCAAAGAAAATGGTATGCACCCAAGCAGAGCTGCGGAAATTATTCTAAATGGTGTGCGCAAAAAACGTTCACGGATCTTTGTAGGCTTGGATGCCAAACTGCTAGATCTGAGCCAGCGTCTTTTTCCAATACACTATGAAAAAACCTGGCCTTTTATTTTTCTTCCTATGTTCGCTCGAAATCAGATGCTCAAGAAGCCTCTTCCGGATCTGCCAGAAGAACCCTAAGCAATCGAGCAAATGTAGCAGTCAACCATCGAATACTTCTGAGAAGAAATTAGCCACAGATCCATTCGCCCTAGTGTTGGCTCGCTCTGAGTAAACCGTACCAAAATCCGGGTTGTTCGCATCTGGATTTGTAAAGGCATGCGCAGTGCCCCCATAAACATGCATCTGCCAGTCTGCGCCGGCCTCGTTCATCTCTTGCTCGAAAGCGAGGACTTGTTCAGGTGGCACCATCGGATCATCGTGTCCATGGAGACATAAAATTTTCGAACCGATTGGCTCGTTTGGAACGTCACCAGGTGAAAATATTCCGTGCACGCTGATCACCCCGCTTACATCGCTTCCACCTCTGGCAAGCTCTAGAACACACATGCCACCAAAACAATAACCAATCGCTCCAACGCGTTTTGGGTCAACTCCCGACAGCGCCTTTGCGGCCGAGAGTGCAGAACCGATCCTGCCTCTAAGTAAAGCTCGATCACCGGCAAACGGCGCCATAAGCTGACTATTAAAATCTGCATCACCGTCCTTACCAAAAACCCCTTTGCCATACATGTCGATGGCAAAAGCAGCGTAGCCTAGTGCCGCCATCTCGTTTGCTTTGTTGACCGCATACTGGCGTCTCCCAGTCCAATCATGAGCGACCAGAACCAGAGGAAGTCTCTTTTCCTTATCTGGTGTAACGAAATAGCCCTCTAGCGTTACGCCCTGATCTTCATAATCGATAAATTCAGATTCCATGAAACAGTCCTCCTGTAATTCTTACGCCGTCAACGCCAACCTACCCCACATCCAAACAATAATGGCCCAACTTGGCACAAAAAGAAGCGCCCTGGTGGGTAGAGGTCCGATGAAACCATTAATGAAAATATGATAGAGCGAGTGAGCCACCCTGAGCCCGACAAAAGAGTACGCTAAACTTAAAAATAAAGGGTCCACTCTTCCTGTCATATAGATAGCTATACAAACGGCGTAAAATAGAATTGGAAATTCAAACAAGTTAATCAAATTCCGATCCGCTTGTTTGATAAGGTCATTAGCCGATGATGGAATAGGAATTTTCATCAGTTCACTACCAGTGTGCCCCTTATCGACCACGACATCCTTTAGTCGGATAAGGACATTGAAAAGGAACACGAAAGAGGTCAGCAAGACCATATAGAACATTGGCATCAAGATATCTGTACTCATGCCACCCCCTTTTGCCTCAATACGGATCCAAGCACATTAACTCATGTCGTGAGCAACATCCACGCTAGTACAAGGTAGATAGACTTAGCCCAACCGCAATCTAATGAGAACTTCTAGACAGCCGACAATGCCTGATCAAGATCCTCGATGATGTCTTCCAGATGTTCTATACCAACCGATAGCCTGATTGTCTCAGGTTTTACACCCACCTTTGTCTGTTCCTCTTCGGTGAGCTGCCGGTGAGTTGTCGAGGCAGGATGACAAGCTAGAGATTTTGCGTCGCCAATGTTTACCAAGCGTTTAAACAATTTCAATGCATCATAGAATTTAACACCGTTGTCATAGCCACCTGTTACGCCAAAGGTCAGGATGCCTGACGGATTCCCTCCCATATACTTTTTCGCCAGCTCGTGGTGTTCGTGATTCTCAAGACCCGCATAACTGACCCAATCAACTTTGGCGTGGTCTGACAAATGCTTAGCGACGCCCAACGCATTGTCACAATGTCTCTCCATGCGAAGCGGCAGCGTCTCAAGGCCCTGGAGGAGTTGAAATGCGTTGAAAGGAGACAACGCAGAACCGGTGTTTCGAAGTGGAACGGTTCTAGCCCGCCCAATATAGGCGGCCTCACCCAGGGCCTCGGTATAAACGACGCCGTGATAACTTTCTTCTGGAGAGTTTAGATCTCGGTAGCGATCCTGGTGGTTCGTCCACGGGAATTTCCCTGAATCGACAATCAATCCTCCCAGCGTCGTGCCATGGCCTCCAATATATTTCGTCAGCGAATGAACGATTATATCCACTCCATAAGTCGCGGGTTTAGTTAATACTGGCGTCGCCACAGTATTATCGGCGATGCAAACTACTCCGTGACTTTTAGCCATCGCAGATACACTCTCAAGATCGACGATATTCCCCGCAGGATTGCCAATAGTCTCCATAAATATGGCTTTCGTCTTCGCATCAATCAGTTTTTCCAAATCCTCAGCCTTGTCCGATTCTGCAAATCGAACCTCTATACCCTGCTTTGGCAACATGTGGGCAAACAACGTATAGGTTCCACCGTAAAGTTGTGGCACAGAGACAATGTTGTCTCCGGCAGAGGCAATATTCAGAATCGCATAATTGACCGCAGCGCTGCCAGCTGATACCGCTAAAGCGCCAATGCCTTGCTCTAAAGCAGCAACGCGCTGTTCCAGAACGTCACAAGTTGGGTTCATGATTCGACTGTAAATATTCCCGGGAACCGCCAGATTGAATAAATCAGCTCCGTGCTGTGCATCATCAAACTCATAGGCCACAGTTTGAAAAATCGGGGCAGTCACAGCCTTAGTCGTTGGATCAGTCGTATAGCCTGTATGTATTGCAATTGTCTCGTCCTTCATTTCCCCTCTCCTCCGGAAGAATTTAGCAGGCCAGATAGAAGAACATATTTTTAGATCTAATAAATAAGTTTTTATATATCTTTTTAGAATATTCAAATAACGGTCTCTTTGACTGAGCCTGAATAGAGAAACTGAAAACCATTGATATTTACTTCGTTGACTAGAGATAATTGTCCAATACCACTTGATAAAAGAGCTGATTAAATGGAAGTACAAAATAAGGTCCATCCGAGCAAACAACAGTTGGCGGAATTCACGGAGCCCGGCCACGACGAGCCGATCTATATGTTGAATCTACTAAAGTTTAAGGAAAAGGCTTCTTATGAAGACAATCGGGAAACGACACTGAGCGGTCGAGAGGCCTACGAGATCTATGCTAAAGAAGTTGCACAACACCTGGAAAAAGTTGGCGGAAAACCAGTCTTCGGAGCTGAAGTATCGCGCCTAATGTTGGGCGAGGTGGAGGATCTTTGGGATATGGCAGCTATTGCCATGTATCCGAATAGAAAAGCCATGCTGCAAATGATTACAGACGCCGACTATCAAAAAAGCGCCGAACATCGAACTGCCGGTCTACAGGGTCAACTCAACATAGAGACAAAGCTGGGAGGCTTTTAGAAATCCTCCGGTAAATCTATCCCGAATTCGGAGAGCACCTCTTTGTTGTGCTCTCCTAATCTCGGTGGCGACTGATATAAAGTCGTTTTTGACCTTGAAAACTTTATCGGACTCGCCGCGAGCGAAATGTTGGGATTATCTCCTCCTGGGCTACAAGTATCCAACATGCCGCGCGCTGCCACATGCTCATCCTGAAAGATATCGGACATATTCTGCACCGGACCAGCGGGTAGGCTCCCGTCTAGCTTCGCCATGATCTCGGTGCGAGTCAGCTGAGATGTCCAGGCGCATATCTGTTCTTCAACCCATTCAACATTCTTTAGTCGGGCGTTGTTCGTTGCGCTGCGATCGTCGTTGATCATATCGCCTCTATCCATTGCCGCGCACAAAAGGTCCCAATGATGAGGCTGCCCGACGGCGATAGAGACTTGGCCATCTTTAGTGGGAAACAAATCGAAAGGGTAAAGAGTCATCGCTCTTTGCAGTCCGGATGGGTTGGGTTTGCCTGTAAAAGAATACTGCGCGACTGCACTCTTTTGAAAAGCCAACATAGCATCGTACATTGATACGTCTAGAAATTGTCCTTTCCCAGATGTCTTCGATTCGTGTATTGCTGAGACCAAGCCAAAAGCCGCTAACGTGCCTGGGAAAATATCAGCGATTGCGGGTGTTACCAAGCCATCATTGGCGTATACCAGTCCACCAAAACTCTGCGCCGCAGCGTCAAGGCTCGGCCAGTGGGCATAGGGGCTTTCTCCAGTCCTTGGGTCACCAAACCCTCTCACACAGGCATAAACGATTCGCTTATTGCGATCGGATATCGTTTCAAAACCCAAGCCAAGCCGCTCCATCACACCAGCTCGCATGTTTTCTATTATCGCGTCGGCCTTGTCACACAGCTTCAGAAAAATTTCTTTGTGACTATCCTTCTTAAGATCTAGACAGACACTTCTCTTGTTCCGATTAACTGAGGCAAACGGAGCCCCAAAATCTGTAGCACCAACCTCTTCTGAGAGCGGAGAGGCATAATCAGGTAAAAAAGGCGGGATATTACGATAACCATCTCCCAAGGGGGGCTCGATCTTAATGACGTTGGCACCGAGGTCAGCTAACAAACCGGCCCCAAAGGGTCCCGCCAAAGCCCTCGTACAGTCAATAATTGTTAGGTCCTGAAGTGGGCCTTTTCGCGGACTCGTCACGAGCTCTCCTCTTGCATTAACCGAATCATAATATTGCCCTCTCCACGAGTATCGAAGTAAGCCTCGGACTTATCCTGAGAACGGACTAAAACCTCCACGCCTTTTCGTATCAACTTATCTGTTTCTTGCTCTATATCAGACACCTCAAATGCCAGGTCGTTGACTCCTTCTCCGCGCCTTTTGAGCGAATCGAGGTAGACACTGGCTTCGGACGTCGTACAGCTAAAATCAAACGAGATCGGGCCAATAGAAACAGATTGTCTTTCTATACCAAGTCCTAAAACCTCCCTCTTCTCATTTTTTTTTGAGAAGCCCAACTCCTCATAATAGTTGACGGTGCTATCTAAATTTCTTACTCCAATTCCGACTCCTCGAAAACGCCAGTCGTTGACCAGAGGATGGGCTTCATTGTTCGCTTTCCAACTCCGCTCCCAATCGGTTGGTGGGGGGCGCAACGAGATCATCATGTTCCCGTGTTTTCTTGTATCGAGATAATTTTCCACGGTCCTTCCATTAACCTGAGCGTCAAAGACAAGAGCACAATCTTTATCGAGGAATAAATCTGTATCGCTGTCGATCGTGTCCGAATTGAAACATATGTGATTTATACCAGGACCCTGGTTTTCCAAATACTCACTTATGAACATTCCGGGGCCGGGTCGCATTGGATAACATTCCAACTGACAGTCACCGATCTGACTCTCGCCATCATTAAAAGTATGCGCACCACCAGTCCGATAAGTATTTGTAACGGGATCTCCATCAAGAGTACTGTAGTACATCAGTGAGCCTTCTCCAGGCTCATGCGGTAGCAAGGGTTGTGGACCGACGCTAACGCCCACCCCCATCGATTGGAAATGTCGCAGTGTCGCGTTTCGGTTGGTAATCATTAGCCCAACATGATTGAGCTCCCAGTTGTCTCCTAACATTCTCTAATTCTCCAATCCACCAATAGATCTCGCATGAATCAAGCCATGTAACCACCGTCAACGCAAAGTATGCTTCCAGTGACATAGCTCGAAGCATCGGATGCAAGAAATACCGCTGCGTTAGCCATTTCATCAAAAGTAGCCGCCCTTCCCAGAGGCAAGCTCTCTGGTCCTGTCGACCAAGCTACAAATTTCTCATGCTCAGTCTGTTCGGGAGGAGTAGATTTGGGTTCGGTCGGCTTTCGATCTGGGTTGTCTCGATAATAGTCTCCCGAGGGGTGCTGCTCCCAATCAACAAGCGACGGTGCAATTGCATTTACACGAATATTATATGGACCTAAGTAACGACAATACTGGCGGGTCATCATTGCAACTCCGGCTTTTACAATGGCGTAATTACCCATTCCTTTGTCTGCATGCGCCTTCAACCCGCCTCTGGAGGTTAAGTTAATGATGCTTCCACTTCTCTGCTCCTTCATGATGGGTGCTACAGCCTGATGGGTTAACCAATAGCCCTTTAAATTTACGTTAGTAAGCTCTTCCCAATCCGCTTCATCCAATTCTGTTAAGGATTTACGGTGGTACATCACAGCGACATTCATCAAGATATCTATACCTCCAAGCTTGTCTACAACCTCGGCTACAAGCGAGTCCACTTCCGACTTTTTAGAGATGTCCGTCTGAATTGCTAAGGAACGACGTCCCATTGCCTCTATCTCATCAGCAACACTTTGTAATCGACCATCTTTTAAATTGATGTCAGTAACCGCCACATCAGCTCCCGCCTCGGCTAATCCGAGAGCAAAACCTTTCCCCATATTTCGCCGACCACCGACCACCAAAGCTTTTTTGCCCTCTAGGGAAAAATTAGCAAGAGTCATTCAATTCTCCTTCAAAGCAACCCCAACACAGAGTCTGATTAAACAAAATCCGCACTCAACCCACAATCGTCAACCACTTCTTTATCTCCGAGACAAAGAGATCTGGCTGCTCTAGTGCGGCGAAATGTCCACCACGGTCCAATTCATTCCAATAACAGATATCCGCAAAATGCTTTTCTGACCAGGATCTCGGACCCGCCATAATCTCTTTCGGAAAAACACTTACCCCCACAGGCATCGAGACACGACCTCTGTCAACAAAGACCGCACTAGGACTGAATGTCTCCCAATAAAGGCGAGCAGAAGAGGCAGCCGAATTTGTTAGCCAATAGAGCATTATATTGTCCAACAACTCGTTTTTAGAAAATATATTTTCGGGATGGCCAGAGCAGTCAGTCCACTCATAGAATTTTTCTAAGATCCAAGCAGCCTGACCAACAGGCGAATCCGCGAGTCCGAAGCCAAGCGTCTGCGGTCTGGTGGATTGTTGCCTGTGATACCCAGATCCCCATTCCTGGAATTCTTCGATTTTTTTCAGAGTCTGAATGTCTTCCGGGCTTGGGCTCTCATAAGCCTCTTTGGTTGGCCCAGCAGTGGGCATGTTGACATGTATGCTTTGACAGCGCCCAAGGTTCTGTGAGGCGATTGAGAGCGTCACACCAGCCCCCCAATCACCCCCCTGCGCAAAATAAGTATGGTAGCCCAGCTCTTTCATAAGAGCGTCCCAAACTCTCGCTACCTGATCCACATTCCACCCAACACGACTTGGTTTTCCTGAAAAGCCAAATCCGGGCAGCGTAGGGCAAATGACATGACAAGCGATTGTCGAATCAAGCCCATATTCCAGCGGATCTGTTAAAGGGCCTATTATCTTTTCGAACTCCAGAAAAGAACCAGGCCAACCATGAGTCAGGAGAAGAGGCTTTGCATATTGGTGTCTACTTTTTACTTCAAGATAATGAATTTTCATGTCTTCGATAGAGAACAGGCCCTGGTTAATACTATTGAGCCTGCTTTGAGTCTCGTACCAGTCATAATTATCTAACCAATGTGAGCAAAGCTCAGCTAAATAGGCCCTCGGAACGCCTTGCGACCAATCATCAACCGTCTCTTTCTCGGGCCATCTGGTCGAGGAGAGCTTTTGCTTAAGTTCGAGAATAACCTCTTCGGGAATGTCAATTTTGAAAGGATCGAGGTTCATCTCAGGCAACTTACAGAAGAGAACATGCTCGAAAAATTTCTAGATTCCATCTAACCGGAGAATTTCTCTAGGCAAAAGAGGAAACCCCATTAAGAAACGAACAGGAAGTCTTAGCGGCATAGCTTGGACGACGCTTTCAAATTCCTCGCCAGCCACGGGTACAGCAAGATGCTCCGTCCTCTCACCATCTATGGTAACCGCGACACGGGGGTTCTCTAGAGCGTTGGAGTGCCATGCCCGGGACCAATGATGAGCAGAAACATAAATTTTGCCGTCCAGGTCAACTCGAGCAAGCATTGTATCTTTTGTATCACCAGAGTTGGTCTGCGTAGTGAGAACCAACATCGGAATACCAGACTCCTCAAAAGAAGGCTGTGTAAAACCCAAGTAGCCGATCTCAAAAACCATCACGAATAGAACGTAGAACCCCAAGACAGCACCCATCCACCTTAAAGCTTTCATGCTGTCTCTCCCGTTTTCATGCAAATAAATTATCTATGGATCAGGGTAAAAGCCGCCCTTGCCCTGGAGTCTCGAGTAGACTCTGGTTATGGCAGACGCAATCTCAATGGCAACCTCTTCTTGCAAAAAATGCCCTGCTTCAGTCCTAGTCACAGGCGCATCTGGAAAACTTGCTTGCATAATGGACAAAGCCTTTCCCAGAATCGGATCGTTCATACCCCACACGATCTCAGCTGGCACATCCAAAGTTCCGACATACTGCTCAATATTTCTCATTTCTTCAGCACTTTGGTGATCTGGCCCATCTGTGACCATTCTCATGAGTGCTAAAGGAGCTTTTTCATTTCCGCTCTCAATAACAGGCCTCCCATAAAGCTCTGATATCTCAGTCGTTATAGAGGTAGGATCGCCCTGTGTTCTGTGGAGCTGATCAAAAATGGAGACCGCCACCTCTAAAAGTAACTCTCCAACGACGGGGGTTTTTACCGTTGCGTGAGCTCTGGACAGGTCCATTGCCTGTCGCGGCGCATTAAATCCAGTGTTCAACAAAACTGCTCCCCTCAGACGCCCGGGCAACCGAGACAAAGCGCCCATTCCAATTGGCCCGCCCCAATCTTGGCCCGAGTAGATCAGTCCCTCCACTTCTAGCTGTTCAAGAACGCTTTGAATCCAGTCAATATGATTGGTTAGCGTGTGTCGACTCGCAGGGACTTTCGACGAAAAGCCTAAGCCAACGAGGGTGGGCATGATTACTCTCATCCGGTCAAGTGGAAGCTCTGCCACTACCTTTCTGTATAGGAAGCCCGAGGTGGGGTTTCCATGTTGGAGGAACACCGGCATGCCCTCACCCACTTCCATGACATGAATTTTTATCCCCTGCTCAACCTCAACGAAATAACTCTTATACTCTGGCGTAACAAATTTACTCGCATATGGAGGAAGTGCGAAAGCCTCAAAATCTCTTCCATTGATTACAACCTTCCCGGCACCTTGAGGCGTAACCAAGCTCCCGTCTTTGGTGATAAAGATAGAAACGATTATCAAGACGGCTATCAAAGATGCTGCAGCCAGGGATAATTTTTTCATCAATCCGATATCTCGACTTCAGTATGACGCTTTACTCTCTTGGTATTAACGCCTGAGGTCAAGATCCACCAGCTCGGATTAAATTCGCCGTCTCGTTAGTCGTTAATGCGACTTCTTAATTGACAGCGCAAAGAACAAAATCAAAAAACCCAATACAAAAGGCGCTCCTGAGACACCTGGTGTCAGGCCGTTCGTATAAATCCCTGTAGAGATTAAGTCCTCCCTGATTAGCGGATACAACCAAAGCCTGCCAGTCCATTCAGCGAGCCAAAACAAATACATCAGAGGAATCAGCGATCGATAACGGTATACCACTAGCCAACAGACCATACAAAATATCAACTGTGCGAATCCCCAAAGAGAAAAAAATCGAAAGACCACCGGCATAGGGTCAGGTTCGCCTACCAACAACACAAAGTTGGCAATATCAAAGTAACCCGTTTCTTCAAAAAGCATGTGAATGATTGATCGCCAAGTCATAAGCAATAAAAAGGCGATAAAAAACCAAAGTGCGTAACGATTACCCTGATAGTTGTTGTCTGCTTGCTTAGGTAGCAAATTAAGTTCAAACACCGAAACCTCCTATACGACTTTTCGAATAAGTTGATCAACAACCTAAATCAGTAACAGTCATTCTTTCACATCCCTTGCATCGGGTTATATTACAGTCCAAGGACAATTAATCGGAGACGAAGCTTTAGCATCGAATCACCAGCCAGAGAAAACCGAGCGATCGGTCATAGTTCGAGGGCGTACCACCGTAAATTAGGTAAGTATTCACCATGAAATCATCTTTACAAAATCTATACCCATTCCTTGCAGGGCTGAGTCTTGCATTATTTAGCACTCTTGCCAGCGCTGTCGAGAGGCCGTTCGACATAGAAAGGCTTGGCAATTTCGATTCGCCATGGGCACTGGAATTTCTCCCCAACGGACGAGTCTTGGTTTCTGAAATGTCCGGCAAACTAAAACTTCTGGATAAGGACGGCCGATTTTTGGGAAACGTTTCCGGAATGCCTGAGGTGGCTTACGGTGGCCAAGGTGGCTTGGGCGAGATAGCGCTGCACCCGAGCTTTGAAAAGAACAATTTAATCTATATAAGTTTCGCCGAAACCGGCGAGGATGATAAATATGGCGCCGCCATCATAAGGGCCAGACTCAATCTTTCTGAAGATGGAGGAAGTCTTTCTTCAGTTGAAACCATATGGAAGCAATACCCTAAGGTATCTGGCCAGGGACACTACGGGCATCGTATTACTTTCGATGAAGCTGGTTACCTCTGGATAAGCTCCGGAGAACGCCAAAAGTTTGACCCGGCACAGGATATGAGCTCAAATCTCGGCAAAATAATTCGCTTAAACGATGACGGGTCGACTCCGGTGGACAACCCATTCTTCTTCGGAGACGACATCACCAGAGAACTCTGGTCACTCGGACACCGAAATCCACTGGGGCTCGCCTTTGACTCCGAGGGCCGACTGTGGACTGTGGAGATGGGCCCCAAAGATGGCGATGAACTTAATTTGGTGAGAAGGGGAGCAAATTACGGCTATCCAACTGTTTCCAATGGTGACCACTATAATGGCAAAAAAATCCCCGACCACGATACCCGGCATGACTTCTCGCCACCAACCATTACTTGGACGCCCGTGATATCCCCCTCAAGCATGATGTTCTACGCCGCCAACGCTTTCCCAACATGGAGAGGTAGCGCCTTTATTGGAGGCCTCTCATCTAAAGCCATTATCCGAGTTGGCTTCGAGGGCGACTCGGCCAGGGAAGTTGAAAGGTTTCCAATGGGTTTCAGGGTTCGCGACGTCGAAGCTGCGCCGGACGGCTCGATATGGGTCCTCGAGGATGGTAGAAGAGGAGACGGATCCCTCGTTAAGCTTACTCCCAAAGGATAGGAGCTAGATCGCAGAGCGAGGCTTCCGCCTAATAAGACCCTAAAGTTGGATTTTCGGTCGGGATGATGTTTGAATCCGACTATGAACGACACTACTGCACTGACAGAGGACAAATGGAGATCTCAGTGGTGGTACCAACCGTGGGTAAGAGCGGCCATCGGACTAGCCACAATTGCTTTTGTCCTTGGCTATCATGCATACGAATCGGGCTTTGAGCCGTTCACATTTATTGTTTTATCCGTTTGCCTAATTGTTCCTCTCGAAAAATTTATCCCGCGACATGAGCTAAGAACCTTTCGCCCACAACTCCTGGCAGATTTCTTCCATCACTTTGTATCTGGCTTTATCGGGTTCATACCACTGATTTTCCTGTTTCCGATTTTAAATGAGTTTCAGTCACAAGAACTGGCGTCACTGATCCAATCCCAACCTACATGGCTACAAATTCTTGAAGCCTTGTTTATCAGCGAATTTCTTATCTACTGGGGCCATCGTTTCAGTCATGAGGTCCCTCTACTTTGGCGCTTCCACGCGGTCCATCATTCCAGTCCAAATCTGGATTGGCTAGCTGGAGAAAGAAGACACCCGATGGATCAGGTCTATATGTCCTTTTTCGTGGGTATACCTATGGTTCTAAGCGGCTTTAGCCTTGTAGATCTGCTTATCGTAGGTGCGATCCAAAATATCTGGGATATGACAATTCACGCAAACCTAGGCTGGAGACTGAAGTTCCTCGATGGCATTTGGGTTACGAGTGAATTCCACCATTGGCATCACTCCATGGACAAGGACGCGCGAGATAAAAACTATTCAGGAGCACTACCAGTTTTCGACTGGCTTTTCAAAACCTACTACCTGCCATCCGACAAAGAGCCGGGTCCCTATGGAATAGATACCCATATGCCGGAGACCTATGTCGGGCAATTAATCCAACCGTTTTTAAAGATAAAGCCTGAAGAGACAAGCACGGAAAGTTCATAAGGGAAAAAGAGTATGGAACAGCGAGTCTTAGGACAGAAAAAAACACCGATTTCGGCTATCGGCTATGGCGCGATGTCGTTTAGCGACTTCTATGGCGCCACCAATGATGAAAAATCTTTCGCCATCCTCGACCGTTGTATAGATCTGGGTATTACTCACATCGACACCTCTAATGTCTACGGCATGGGCATGTCTGAGACCCGAATCGGGGCCTACCTAGAGAAACAGGGAAAGCAGGGGCAAGATTTTTTCACTATCGCTACAAAAGCAGGCATTACTAGCGGACCAGATGGGAGTCGTCATTACGATAACAGTTTCAATCACCTTGAAAACGAGCTAGACAAGTCTCTTCAGCGGCTTGGTTTAGAACAGGTAGAACTCTTGTACGTTCACCGTCGGGACGAGAACATCCCGATCGAGGAGGTTTCAGAAAGTCTTGGCCGACTCGTTAAATCTGGCAAGATCAATCAGATTGGCTTTTCGGAAATAGCGCCCACCTCACTGGAGATAGCGAATCAAATTTATCCGGTAGCGGCGGTACAGTCCGAATATTCATTATCAACTCGATCACCCGAAATGGGTTTGGTCCAGAAAACGAAGGAACTAGATTCGACTCTGATCGCTTTCAGTCCGGTTGGAAGATCCCTTCTGACCGACACGCCGATCGAGCTAGACATCTGCAAGACCCTTCCTTTTTTAAAAGCCAACCCACGTTTTACATCTGAGAATTATGAAAGGAACCTGAATGCCTCGGCAAGTTTTAGATCTCTGGCTTCAGATATGGGTGTCTCTACCTCAGGACTAGCAATCGCCTGGTTACTGGCTCAAGACAATCATATTGTTCCGATTCCTGGCACGCGCTCCGTTGAACACCTGAACGAACTTGCAAGTGGCGCCTCGATTAATCTCAGTGAATCAGACCTTCAGGCTATTGAGAGAGCTCTTCCAATAGGCTGGTGTCACGGAGACCGTTATTCTAATGCCCAATGGAAAGGCCCAGAACGCTACTGTTGAACCGCTCATGACAGTTTATCTCTACGGCTCTTTTGCCTCTTATGTGACAGCAAAGACCAGATGTTATCTGCTAAAGAAAGGAATTCCCTTCATCGAGAGAACACCAGGTCATCCGCGTTTCCGGGCCCACGTACGAGCAAATACGCTTAACCATCGAATACCTCAACTAGAGCTAGCTGATGGAACTGCGATACAAGATTCGGTCGCCATTATGGACAAGCTTGAGGAGCTCTATCCCGAGCCCTCCGTTTACCCGTCGGGCATTAAACAACAGCTAGTAGCTCGATTATTCGAGACTTTGATTGATGGACTTCTCGGTCGACCAGCCTGGCATTACCGCTGGAACTATATGGCAGAGAATTACGGATTTGTTGGCAAAGAATTCGGAAGATCCTTTAAACCGCAGGGCAACGACGAGGAGCTGGGTCACTTTGGTAATATTATTGCCGAGCGTATGGAGGGAAAACGCTCCGGAATAGGCGCATCAGAGGAAGCGTTACCAATCTTCGAATCCCTTTACTTCGATACTCTCGAGATCCTTGAGGATCATTTCACCACGACACCATACCTATTCGGCGGAAGACCGTCGGTCGCCGACTTTGCTCTGATGGGACCGTTGTTTGGCCACCTCGCTCGAGATCCTCAACCCTCCTTAATCATGAAACAAAGAGCCCCAAGGGTTTTCCGATGGACAGAGTCGATGAACACGCCGGACATACAGTCCCCTGAATTCGCCGATTTTGAAACACAATTTTCCGCAAACGATACACTGCCGGGTAGAACACACGATCTACTCCTACTCTGTATTGAGGCTGCTGGCGAATCTCTTCCTCGGACTGCAGAAATTTACAACAGCTGGCTCCCAACCAAGCTTGAGGACCCTAGGGATACTATGGTCTCCAAAGACCGGGATGAGCCGTCCATCGGAACCTATTCGACAACCTTAAGAGGTGTTGAGATACAGAATCAGGCCGGCCTTTATCAACTATGGACGCATCAGCGTGCGCTGGATTGGTTCGAGTCTCTATCCCCAGAAAACAAAAACGAGTGCCGAGCTTTTCTGCGTCAGCTAAACGCAGAATCTTTGGTTGATATCAAACTCGACCGGCGACTCACGCGAGTAAACAGCCACATAGCGCTTGGCGCAATCTGAGATTTCGAGTCTACTTTAAACCCGATAGACCCGTGCAGCGGTGCCATAAAAAAGCTGATGCTGCTCGTCATCTGAAAACTCACTCGCTATTTTCTTCATGGCGTTCCAATAAACTGAGTAGGACATGGAAAGTTTATCCACCGGAAAATTGCTCTCAAACATGCATCTGGACGGCCCAAAAGCATCTATGGTGTGCAAGTAATAATCTCGATGAGCTTGGGCAACCTCATCAGAACTCGGAGGGACCTCTTGCTTATGCCAATTAAAACCATTCACTGGCATAGCCAATCCCCCAACCTTTACAACGACGTTCTCACACTCTGCCATCCGTGTAATATCGAGTTTCCAGCCCTCCATTACCTCCTGCATTTTTCCCTCGAAAGATCCAACGCCGCAAGGTGAGCCAAAATGGTCCAGGACGATGGTAGTGTCTGACGCTGATTTAGCCAACTCCGTGTAAGCCGTGTTCTGAAAGTGATAGTGCCAAGAGTCGTAGGTATAACCGAGATTCCCAAGTAAACGCACACCGGCACGAAAATCCTCCCTCATAAATAAGTCAGGATGCGGAGTCGCGTCCAGCCAGCCGAGGGATTTATCTGGATCATGAGCTCCGCCGTGTCGAATTCCACGAAACAAACCCTGTCCAACCTCTTCATGACCATCTAGAGTCTCCCGAAGAAGACCCTGGTCCATCGTCAGGTCAGCATGCGAAATAATTCCGGCTATCTCTGCTTTACCTGTGCTACGACTTTCGATCGCCGCATCCCTAACGAATTCGGTCTCTCCCAGAGATTTGAGATGCTCGGGCCCTTCTGTGCGATACTCTGCCCCGCACTCCATAAAAACGGTTTTCACTATATTGTGTCCGGATTGAGTGTCGGACCATAGATCTTCCAACAGATACACGGGCAAGCCACTTGATCGCCACATATGATGATGGGGGTCAATAATCTCTCTTCCGGGATCTACAACTTCTTCTACATTCTGGGCGAGCCAGGCTTGCTGAGCTTCTTTGGTTAACGCCACTACATTACCCCTCTTCACGACTAATTCTTAAGTCCAGACAATAGCAAAAAGCCAGCCGCTAGCGTAATTCTCCAACACAACGGCAGGCGAGTGATCTTAGATTCGTCGACTTCAATTTGTTAGGCTGAATATCAAACAAAAGCTTACAGTTCAGATAACAAGGAGCCTGAAATGAACGATCAGATCTCGATCCCAGCTGGTGACGCAAAAACAGAAGAACTTGAGTTTATAAGTTTAGAAGAAGCTGCCGCTATGACTAGTGGTACTCGAGTCACTTTTATCCCTGGCATTCAAGCCATGTATGCTGAAGCATTGAAAAATATCTGCTTCGTAAAAGAAATCCCCTTGATCAGAGCGATACACCCCATGATGGGTATAGAGGAATCTACCGGCCTAGACAGACAGGCCAAACTCTACGAATTGACTAGCCAAACCAGTCTTCCAACCATGTTTCACAACGAGGAGCGCCCCCGAAATGTATGGGTAGAGCAACTCGCTTTAGCTGAGGAAATTGGCGCAAAGGACACACCCAAGTTAATCCCCAGGGACTTTAAACAACGCATGGAAGTCATTGGTCTTTGCGCACTAACAGTCGCCGAGGATGGCCTGGTATGGAACATGCGAAATCTAATTGACACCCCACTGGGAAGAAAATATGGATACAGCGAGAATGCGAGTAAGGAAGCTCCTCAAAAAATCGGAGAAATAATTTCCCTCGTAGATGAGCGACTCGCCTCTCAAAAGGCCAAGGACTCAAAATATCTCGTTGGCGCGACAGTTACGGCGGCTGACATTTACTGGGCAACAATGACAATGACAGTGCTGTCTGTGCCAAGAGAAATAATGCCAGAGACAAGGCAAAACCGAGGCATGCTCAAGTATTTCGAGGCTAATTCAAAAATTCCAGAGATCGCTGATGCTTTAACCCAACAAATATCGGACCATCAACAATATATTCTTTCCACCTACTGCGAGACACCTGCCGTTCTGGGAGGCGACCCAATTTGAGCCACGTTACCACCCACATTTATAATTCGCGTTCGCAACTTTATACCGTTATTTAGATAGACTCGTATCAGGGTGAGAGGAGATCAGAAAAATGCGCTTAAGACAGATAGCATTGGTGACAACGGAACTCAGACAGACTGAGAAAGAGATCTGCGAAAAACTGGACTTAGAAGTCTGTTACCGAGATCCTGGCCTATCTCACTTCGGTCTTCGCCATGGGCTATATGCGATCGGAGATCAAATACTTGAAGTTGTCGCCCCCAGACAAAATGGAACGACAGCCGGCCGATTTATGGAGCGGCGAGGCGGGGATGGTGGATACATGGTGCTGCTCCAAACAGTCGGCTTGGAGAAGCACAAGACTCGCTTAGAGGGAGCTGGCCTTCGAATCGTCCACGACGGAAAAGTGGAGCAAAAAGAGACTTCCATACGGGGCATACATCTCCATCCAAAGGATGTTGGGGGAGCAATTCTCTCGTTAGACGAAGCGGAACCAAAAGAAAGCTGGCTGTGGGCAGGCGAAGACTGGCAATACCATGCGACCAGCACCCTCGTTAGCAGAATCTCGGCCATAACGATGCAAGCCAATGATCCTGACAAAATGGCTGAATTGTGGTCAGCGGCTACGGGGATTGCCGCCACTGACGGAGTCATCGAACTGGATGATGCTCAAATTCGCTTCGTTCATGCGAACGATGGACGGGGGGACGGCCTAGCTTCAGCAGACTTGGAGACTTCAGAGAGGTCGCTCGCAGGTCAAACTATTCATGTTTGCGGCTTTAATTTTTTCCTCGTTTGATTTTATCGCCAGAATATGAAGACAAGTGCCTCTCTGCCCATACTTCATGGTTCAAATATTTCTCCTTACGTCCGAAAGGTACGAGTCGCATTAGCCTTTAAAGCTATTGAGTACAGGAGTATCCAACAGAGTCCGTTCAACGCTTCGGTTGAATTCAAAGCAAAAAGCCCGCTTTCTAAGATTCCATGCTGGGAGGATGGCGATTTAGTTCTGCCAGATTCTTCAGTGATAGTGGGATACCTAGAGCACCGTTACCCCTCCCCCTCTCTTTTTCCAGACAACCCAGAAGAAAGAGCACGCGCGCTCTGGTTTGAAGAGTATGCCGACACAAAATTAGGTGAAACTGTAGCCGCTGTGTTCTTTCAACGAGTAGTGCGGCCCAATGTGCTCAAACAAAAAACCGATTCAAAACACTTAGAACATTTACTCAATCAAGCGCTGCCAGAAGTGTGTGATTACCTGACCGGTTGCCTGGGCGACCACGAGTATATGACAGGAGGACAATTTTCAATCGCAGATATCGCGATTACGAGCCCTTTTGTCAATTTCGCCCTGGCGGGTGAAGCTATCGATAAATCCCGTTGGCCTAGCTTATCTAGCTACATAGAACGTATCCACGCAATTCCTTGCTACGCGCCCATCGTCCGAGACGATCTTAATGGACCATTCCTAAAGTTTCGACCGAAGAGCTTGAGCTGACCCGTGTCAGATCGAAAATTTTGCATTCGAACCACCAATGAAATTCCGCCTCGTAAGAGCTATGCGCCCTCTTTAGATGGGAGATCCGAACAATCGCGCCCCATCACCCTGAAATCCTCATACCTTTTTATTTTTCTAACAATCAGTTTCTTTCCCTTTGCTTTTTCTCAGCCAAACGTCGTTTTCATACTCGCTGATGATCTGGGCGTCGGTGATGTCGGAGCCTATGGCGGCAAAGTAATAGAAACACCTCATATCGATGCCCTAGCGTCAGGTGGAGCCATATTTTCGCAAGCCTATGCGACGCATCCCGTGTGCAGCCCTTCTAGAGCAGGATTAATGTCAGGGCGATATCAGCAACGCCACGGTTGGGAATTCAACCCCGCCGGGCGTGACCGCAATATCGGCATGGATGACTCGCAAATCACCTTAGCGGAGGTGCTTCAAGACGCTGGCTATAGCACAAGCCTGATCGGGAAATGGCACTTGGGATATTTGCCGGAATTTCATCCTCTAAACAGAGGGTTTGACAAGTTCTTTGGCCTGCTCGCTGGTGGTAGTATTTTTATCAATCAATCTCGCCCCGATGTTGAGTCAGTCGGGGATTGGCCGTTGAAGCGCACGGAGTCAAACGGCATTCATGATCAATATAATTTGGTGAAGATAGATGACTATTTGACCGATGCTTTTACCGAGCAAGCGGTTGAGTTCATTAGAAAGGAGCACGAAAAACCTTTCTTCCTTTTTTTAAGTCACACAACTCCGCATACACCACTTCAAGCAACGAAAAAATACACCGTCCGTTATAAACACCTCCAAGATCCAACTGCTAGGGTATACGCTGCCATGGTCGCATCTCTCGATGATAGCGTCGGTGCAATCGTAGACACGTTATCTGAGACAAAGAAATTGAGGGATACGCTCATCGTATTTTCAAGTGATAATGGGTGCGCGGGCTATATAGGTGTCTGCTCGAATGGAGAATTCTCTGGTTTCAAGCGGTACCACAACGAGGGCGGTATACGAATACCCTTAATTCTCCATTGGCCGAGCCAAATAGAACCTGGGGAATATCCGAAGATGGTCAGCCTGTTAGATCTCATGGCTACCTTTGCAGAGGTCGCGGGGAGTGACCACAGGACCGAGGATAGCGTTAATTTGATTCGCTTCCTCAAAAACCCGGATGGAGACCCCCACAAATATCTTTATTGGCGCTCCAGTCCAACCAGAGCTATTCGTGATGATCGATGGAAATTGCTGGAGTATGCGAAGACTTCTCTCTCGATCGAGCAATTAGACGCAGCGCGACGCGTATCTCCGCCAAAAGATGGCTGGCCGAGACAGGCAATGGAAGGCTATCTGACAATGTTATACGACCTGAAAAACGACCCCGGCGAGAGCACGAATCTTGCTAAGAAATACCCTGAAATCGTCTCGCGTCTCCAAAGGGCTTACGACAAATGGAACAAAGAGCTGCCTGAAGAATCAATTCTCCCAGCGATGCGCTCTACCCTTATCAAAATAGATGGCCAGACAGTTCAGCTTATTTTTTGACAAGTTCAGAACCTCGGTTATGCGGAAAAATTTGATCGTATATTTAAGAAAAGGGCCCTGAGCATCGAGCCTTCAATTAAATTAGGGTTGCTATCTTGTCCTGCTCTGCAATTGAGCGGAGTTCAAACCTACAGAAGCACACTCATTCTGCTAGCCATCTGCAGGACAACTTTCTACAGGACAAAAACATGAGACCCGATGTCTTAAATCTTAAATTGATTTGGGTCTATTCCTCACCACGAATCGTCTTCGGCATTATGTATATGCTTTTCACCACTTATCTCCTGAAGTTTGCGACTGATGAGCTCCTCATCGCACCAGCTATCATGGGCAGTCTGATCGCGATTTCTCGTCTTTGGGATGGCGTATCGGACCCACTCATCGGCTATATGTCGGATCGAACGACGTCAAAACTCGGCAGAAGGAGATCGTGGATGTTCTTCTCAATCATACCCATGGCCATTGGTTTGGTGATGGTTTGGTCTCCACCGCCATTTCTCACAGGATTGTTCCTCGTCTCTTGGATGGGTATTGCGCTAATTATGTATGAAACTGCAAGCACCGCTTTCATAGTCCCTCATAACGCTCTCGGCGTCGAACTGACTCGAGAACACGACGAACGCACTCGCTTATACGGCAGCCTGCATATGATCGGCGCAATTGGCTCAATCTTGGGGTTAGCCGCGCTTCAAATAATGACCACCACAGACGAGAAGCGGTTTTTTGCATTTATCATCTCTACCGTTGCTGCTGTGTTTATTGTGCTCACCCTATTTTGGTCAACATCAAAACTCCCGGAAAAACAGACGTCTCAAGGAAGAGGAGGGACTACCATCTTTCGGTCGTTTTCAGACGTTTTCAAAAATAAATATGCTCGATTTTTGATAATCTTCTTCGCCATCGAAACCTTCGGCGTCGCAAGCGTCGGTTTGCTGGCACCTTACGTTGCCACCTACGTCATAGACCTCGAAACACTATTAGTTTTATTACTGGTTGTTTACTCCGTGCCGCAATTCGCGTTCACCCCTCTCTGGATATGGCTGGCTAAAAGAGTCAGTAGAAAAAAATTGTGGATGGCCGCAATGTGGCTGAACGCCATTACCTTTTTCGGCTGGTTTTTCGTTCTTCAGCCTGGTGAACCATCCATCCTAATTTGGATTTTAGCTTTTTTGCTTGGCACTGCAGCTGGCGTCGGCGCCGTTATGGCGCCATCGATTCAGGCGGATGTAATTGATTTCGACGAATTGCTAACCTACGAGAGGAAAGAAGGCACCTACCTCGCCGTGTGGAATCTAACCAGGAAAACTGCAGCGTCTATTGCTGCTTTTGGCAGCGGGTTGGGACTTCAGCTGGCAGGTTTTGAGCCCAACGTAGAACAGAGCGAAAACACCCAGTTAGTTATGCGCTCTCTAATCGCTTTGCTTCCAGCAAGTTGCTACGTCTTCGGTGCCATCCTATTTCTAAAATTCGACTTTGACAGAGAAAAACACTCAGAGACACTTCGATCGATATCTTCTCGGTAAAAGCCGTTAGTGGAGTCGACCACTTTGTTACAAGATCCTACTTTTTGAGCGTCCTTTTCGTATCTCCACTAAATCAATACAATCTGAATAGGTTGGTCAACGGGTGGAGGGAGAGTGGATCCAAGAGCCAGAGAACATTTGCTTACCGAAAGTGAAGCTGCTCAATTTCAACGCGACGGATTTTTTATCGTGGAAGAAGCGCTTCCGAATTCGATCGTCGAGAGATTGCGGGAACTCACTGCGGAAGTCGTTCAAGAGGACCGAGTCCGGTTAGGAATCAAAGAGAACCGCTATCACGGAGTTATCGACTTCATAGGCCAAAGGGACGAATTTCTACAATTAGTTGACTGGTACCGAACTGTGCCCAAAGTGTGTGGATTATTGGGTAGCGAAATTAAGCTATATCACACAGTCGGTATGGAAACACCTAGAGCTGAAGGATGGTCATTAGAGAGCCATCAAGACTGGGCAAACTGGCATACAGATACAGGCAATTTGACGAGAGATCTGGCGCAAGGAGGTTTCAACCCGATGATCTCGCTAAAAGTCGGTTATGTGCTCTCTGATCTGACAGCACCAAAGATGGCAAATTTCACCTGCTTACCGGGTAGTCAAAACTGCATCGATTATCCAGGAGCCAACCGCCAGAATATCGAGAAGGAAGCAGTACAAGTGCTCGCGCCTGCTGGCTCTGCCATTATTTTTGATCGGCGCTTATGGCACACGCCTAGCCTTAATCTATCCTCAACTACTCGCTATATGATATTTAATGGCTACTCCTATCGATGGCTTGCAAATCGAGACGAACAGCGCGTGAAGCATTTCTACCGGCGCGCAACACCGATTCAGCGCCAGCTGCTAGGTTTCTCCAATCACGGCGCCTATGGCTCCTCGAATAGCTTTCCAGATGATTTGCCACTGCGTGATTGGTTTAAGGACGTAAATCTTTCGAAGACTGGGTGAAATCGGCTAGCGTTCTCGACTTCTGGCGACTCAACGAAAGGACAAACTGATAGTGATCTCGAGCACAAGGCTCAAGGGAAATATTCCCGCTCATGACCAGGATTCCCAGACAGGGGATTACGCTGAGCTCGACTGGCAAAGCTTTAGCCTGATTTTTCTTTCAAGCTGGCCCCACATTCGGCCGGTTCTTAAAAGTCTTTTAATTTATGCTGCAGGTGTCTTATTCATAGTAGCCACATTCGCTGCAAGTGGTTTTATTGGCTTTGAGGTGCTGTGGGACTCCGTCGCTCAGGCCAAACCAATGTCAGAGCTCCATGCAAAGATATTATTACTGTCCAAGGCTAACTACGCCGAGGTGTCTGTTCTGACAGAAGATAGACGCTATGAAATTCTTTGGCGCTTTATCGTTCTGACAGTTGTTCTAGCAACGGCCTTAACAACACTAGGTACCGTGCTTGATATCTATAAAGTATCTATCCTTCAACGGATCAATCAAAGCCTGAGAGTAACGATGGTTAACCATCTGCATCGCTTGAGCTTGAAGCGGCATCTCGGTGCAGAGGGTGATTCGGTGTATCGCGTTTTTCAAGATAGTGCCATGGTCACCGCTGTAATTGAGACCGTGGTTGTCATGCCCATTATCGCACTATTGCGAGGTATTGGATTTTTAACTTTAGCTTTTTTATTCAGTCCATGGTTTGCCGTTCTATTCGCTTTGGGCTTGACGACCATAATGCTCACTTTAACAATGCAAAACAAAAAGCTAAGAGTGGCCAGTTTCCTTACGAGACAGGCAAGCGGCCAACTATTTAAAAAAGTTCAGGCCTCCATTCAGGGGCTGTTACTCTCCAAAGCCTTCGCTCGAGAATCTGATGCAAGGTCGGAATTCCAGGCGCTATCATATTCTGCTTTTGACCACTCTCTGTCTTTACGCACAAGAGTTGCGGCAATGAAAGCTGTGACAACCGTGACCCTTGCGATCGTGTTGCTATCAACCGATTTTTTTGCGGCCACCTATGTCTTTTCGGAACAATCCATTTTTGGCGCCTCTCTTCTCGTTTTTTTGGGGCTTACCAGCCGTTTTTGGAGTATCGCTGTCTATCAGGCTCGACGAGGCAACGCTGAATCGATTCAAGTAACGCTCGAAGAATTAGTTAATTATTGGTGTCTAGCACAGGATATGGCCGTTGGCCTGGGAAGAACATGGGAGCTCCTCGCCCACCCCACTGGCGTTGAGGAGCCAAAGGCGCCCAAAAATATACCAGACAAAATCAGACGCCTCGATCTTAGCGAGATCAACTACTCTCATGACAAAAAGCTTACGCTAAATGGAATTACCCTTAGAATTGAAAGCGGCCATCCGCACCTTTTGGTCGGGCCATCCGGCGCTGGCAAAAGCACTTTATTGTCATTATTACTAAGACTGGATGACCCTGAAGATGGTGGCATTTCTCTTGACGGCCTACCTATAAATAACGTTCGCCTCAGCGACTTGCGACACGCAATCGGGATAGTACTTCAGGAAAGCACTGTCCTACCCCTGACACTCCGAGAAAATATAGAGTATGCCGCCTCTGATTCTCTCTCAGACCTTGAAATGGGACAGATCATAAAAATAGCTTGCTTAGAGAGCGTTGTTGATTCGCTGCCAAACGGATTGGATACAGATTTGGGAGTTGATGGAGGCCTTTTGTCAACTGGGCAAAGACAGCAAGTAGCGATCGCTAGAATGATCGCAGCTGACCCCAAAATAATTCTGCTGGACGAGCCGACAGCCTCATTAGATTCAAAAACCGAAGAACAGGTTCTAAGGAATCTACTGGCGTGGGCCAAAGAGAAAATCGTACTCATTGTCTCCCATCAATTGGATATAGCTAAAAGCGTGAAACGAATAAGTGTGATCGATCAGGGCGAGATAATCGCTCAGGGGGATCACCGTGACTTGATAGAGTCTTGCGAACTCTACCGGGTTCTTTGTAACGGGGGCGTTTCCAATGACGAGTGAACGGTCATTCAGTCGGGAGAGTCTGAACCCACTCAAGTCAACTGTTGAAACAAATCGAAGTACTACGGGAAACACGCTAGGAGAGATTGCCCTTCGCACACTGGGTTATATCAAACATGCACAATCTCTAGTCTTTGGCCGTATCGCCGTGGGTTGCATTATTCTCTTTGTTTCCCTTCCCATTCCATGGCTATTCAAAATCTTAATCGACCACGGTGTCATGGCTTTACCCGTTCTAGAAGCCGACCTTTATCCATTCTTCATGCAACCAATATTGGAGCGTTTAGTTGGTCGTGAACCAATAGCCATCGTTGGCATTATCTGCCTTGGTCTCATGGCAATATTTGCATTATTTGGCTACGCGACGAACACAGAATTACATGCTCGACTCACACAAGGGGCCGATGTTGCGACCCAATCAGAAAACAAGGCGAACGACGGCTTCAGCGCAGCCAGCGGGGTTATCGGTCTTCTAGACTTTCGACTTCACGTCATGATCTCTCAAAGGATTACTCATTGTGCCCGACATGAACTTTTCAGTAAGTTCGCCCAAATGCCTGTTGTTAATATCGTCAAACAACGTGCGGGCGATGCTGTTTTTCGTATCATGCATGACGCGCCCGCAATCGGCGTGGTTTGCATGTCGATTTTAGTACAGCCTATCTTTTACCTCCTCGGCTCCTTCCTCGGACTCTGGATACTCTGGTTGGTTTATGGATCGGCGGCACCCGAATTGGTTTGGCTGGGAGCCTCTGCTTTCGCAGTCACACTTCTATCTACCTTACCTTTTGCAAGATGGATTCGCCGGCTTAGTCAAAGTAGTCGCAGATCGGGAAGCGATGTTCTCAATCTAACTGAAGAAGGAATCCGCAACAGAGAAGTCATTCAGAGCCTAGGAGCGGAAGAAAAAGAACAAGAAAAATTTGCATCAGCTAGTCGATTCTCTTTTCGTCGCTCCCTCATCCTAACGGCGTCTTTACGTGTCATTGAATGGCTTTCCGAGAATCTACACCTACTTTTTCAATCATTCGGTTACTGGTTTATTTTTAGCAATATTATTGAAGGCAAGATGACACTGGGAGACGCGCCTGTAATTCTTCGGATGTACAGCATGCTCTATGAGACTGCAATGCAGCTAGGGCGGATTTGGATAGATCAACAGGATCACCTCGCGGCGGCAGAACGGGTTTTTACCATCTTAAATCAGAAGGACGAAAAGCCAGAAATCTCGTTAAAAGGACAAGAACTTTCTATGACTCATCCGCCATTAGTGCGCTATGAGGACATTACTTTTGGTTACCCTGGCAACCAACCCATTCTCAAGAAAATTAATCTGACAATCGCCGCCGGAGAGACCTTGGCTCTCGTCGGAAGAAATGGGGCTGGAAAAACGACTTTGGCCTATCTTCTACCTCAGTTTCTCGAACCCCAGAATGGTCATATTTTTTTCGACAACAGGAAGCTTGGGCTATTTCGACAAGAGTCTATAAGAAGACATATCACCTTCATTTTCCAGGAACACCAATTCATCGATGGCTCTGTGCGAGAAAATTTGCTACTCGGCGATCCTAGTGCGACCGATGATGACTTGGTCCAAGCCTGTCGCGAGGCTGCGGCCTGGGATTTTATCCAAGATCTCCCTGGAGAACTCGGTCACAAAATATTCGCGGACGGAACTGGTTTGTCAGTCGGCCAGCAACAACGCCTCTCGATCGCCCGTGCGAATTTAGGAAACCCCAAGATGCTTATATTGGATGAACCAACGGCTTCTCTAGATCTGCCAACAGAGCTCGCTCTCAAGCCCTGGATTCAGAGCGACACGAGGACGATACTCATTATTTCGCATCGCTTGACCACCATAAAAATGGCGGATCGTGTGGCCTTTTTAAAAGATGGAAGCATTATAGGTTGTGCTCCTCACGAGGAACTCATAGAGACAAGCCAAGATTACGCTGAATTCATCTCGAATATGACGCCTTCTAGTTTAGATTGATAATTGTCCGACCAGCCGAATATAAGACTTTCACTCTAACTATGATCAAAAAGGCGAAACCGCCAACTTAATCAGTCGACAGAATATCGTAGAACTCGTTCGTTTCGAGGCTCTTCGATTTAAATTTTTTATTTAGTGAAGTCAGGTATCGAAACCAATCTGTCGCCGACGAAAGACCCCATATAGATCCTCCCCGCCTGAGGCACAGCTACGGTGGCGGCGCCCATTGGTGGTCCGCGATGCTCAAAGACTGTCTCAATTTCCAACGATTCTGGATCCACAGCTACGATGGCGAAACTCGCCCCGCAAGCCGCTTCCTGGTTGCCAAAACAAGCGAGCATGTTCGACATCGAGTCCGTGTGGATCACCACCCATAAGCGCCCATCGGTCCCCCACGCACTATTGTCTGCGTTCGCTACAGGAGCAGTTCCCACAACCTCGCCCGTATCCACATCAATCTTCCAAAGCTCTTGCGTGAAATACATATTTGCAAAGATATGTTGTTGATCAGCCGCGATCTCTATCCCATTCGGCTGATTCGCTTTTGTACCTGGCAAAGCTCTCAAGCCAGCTTCTTGATTCCATCTCCATAAATCGCCCGTATCAAAACCTAGTAGACTCAAAAACTGCTCCACCATCCCACCATCGTGGAACATGCGAGTGTAAATCAGATCGCCATTGCTTAAGCCCACAACGTCATTCATGAAAGTATCTTCTGATGGCTCGACGCACCCTTGCCAGAGCAGAGAGGTATTGCCGCCCTTTCCTATCACCTCGAATAGCTCTATGGCTTCCCGACCACCATGGTTTACAACCAAATATCTCAAACTACCGTCTGTTAACCGATGAAGGTGTGTTCCATGCGGACTGAATTCATCTAGCTGAGGAGCCTCACATTTTGGATCCCCCCATGGCGCTGTGGCACCATCAAGAGTGATTCCGACCCGGGGAAAAAGCGGTTTCACCTCCTCGGTCTGGGTATCAAAGAGGGACAAAGACCCTGTAGCTTCAAACATACCGCCAAAATGCGCCAGCAATAGATGTCGACCATCCGGAAGAGCTGCTATATCTTCGGGGCTCTGCATCCCGCAAACAGGTTGCATTGAGCCGGATGGTTCGCATCCCTCAACAACGACATTTTCTGTCGCGCATGCCGATACCGAAATGATCACAACGACCCAAATAGCTCTAAGCATTCGACTCCTCCTAATTCTTTAAACGACAAAAACCTCCGAGCTCTTTTCTTTTCCTCAGGCATGCGGGGTAGTTTCCCCACACGGCAACTTATTTGACAGACTGAAAGAAGCTAATCAGTTCCTGATTTACTTCCTCCGCTCTTTCTTGTTGCAACCAGTGGCCAGCCCCCTCGAACCTCACGCATTTTCGAAGATCTGACAAGCTAGCCTGCATAACGTCGATGGCTTCTTGAGTATTTCCTGCAACCAAGTCGTGTTCGCCATAAAGATACAACGCTGGCTGGTCCAGGGATTTACCAATGAACGGCGCCAAATGGGATGGCAATCTCTTTATATTTCTATACCAGTTAAATCCACCCGAAAAACCTGTCGCGCTGTGTTCTTCGACGTAAAAGGCAAGATCCTCTTCTGTGAGCCAGGTAGGAAGTTTTTCTGGGAGTATCAACTGCTCACTCATCGTTTCATTTTTCGGAAAATGTCCGTCCCAACCGCCGGCATGAACACCATCTCGAACAATATCACCGCTAAACGAATACAAAACACCGAGCATAGATTTTCTCACGTCCTGCTCAAAATCAGCTTCTGCAACGCCAGGCTCCTGGAAGAAAAGTCTGTAATATTGGCGGCCCGCCGCTGCTTGCAGCATCACATCATTCAGGTTGATTCCGTTGGGGAGCGGGAATGGAGGGTTAAAGGGCACCGATAACACCGCAACCGCTGTAAAAATATCTGGCCGCATCAAAGCAGAGTACCAAGCGACAGGGCCACCCCAATCATGGCCCACGATTATCGCCTTTGATTCACCCAGCCCAGCAACACTTCCAACGACGTCACCTATGAGATTTGATATTGAATAAGCCTCAATATCCTCCGGCGCAGTCGTTTTTCCATACCCACGCATGTGAAGCGCGACTGCCCGATATCCTTGATCGCCAATAGCTTTTAATTGATGTCGCCACGAGTACCACGACTCAGGCCAGCCATGACAAAACAAGACTAGGGGCCCAGAGCCGTGTTCAGCGTAATGCATCTCTATTCCATTCGATTCGATAACGCCATGTTGAAAATCAAAACTCATAGCCAAACACCCTCCAAGTTTTTTCTAGAATTAGGATCACTGAGATGCAGTTCATAATACAGGGACAAACGAATCAAGATTGAGATCTCCGTTTGGATCGACTAAGTGACCTGCCGGAAAAGAAACTGAGATCGCTGACGCTTCAGAAGAAAGACACAGAAGATGGTTGTTGTCGCTATCTTCCAGATCAGCCAAGTAATCAGGTTCTAGAGATATCCTCTGACCATCCTCCTCTTCTAATTCTATTCGATAAACGGAGCGTTCAATCTCTCCTAATTCATCGCCGTTGGGCAATCGAACTCCACCTGTCCACGTAACTCTAATCACTTGTCTAGATGAGTCCGGGCACATTGTACCTCTTCTTTCTTTGGACCAAACCTCTCTTGGCACACTCTCGGCCAGAATGAGGGTCGGTCCAGAATTCAGTGGGATTACATCGGTATATAAACCCTTGAAACTAAGTGGTTTCGAATCTTCGCTATCAGCTAGCAAATCTCCTACGATGGACACCCTTATCGGCGGATCTGTTAAGGCATTTCCAAACTCGCCAATCAGCAAGACAGTTCGATTTTCTCCTTCATCATCTGCGGGACGCAAAGTTACACACATTGGGCTGTAAACCTCTCCAGAGCGAGTCTCTATTTCAAAATCACTCTCGTTTAATGTCTCCGGATTCAAAGTATGAGAGAACACAACGGGCATCCCATCCTTCCCTGAAGCACCAAGACACAAAAGATTGATTCTAAAAGGCAAATTGTTGTCCAAACCAAAAAAAGCGGAGAGGAGACTAGCCGTCCCCGACTCGTCCGTTTCAGAACTTGCGATACCAATTATTTCCCGTTCAGCTGCGCTCCCAGGCAGGATCGTTAGACTCGCTATGGCTGCGCCTAAAACCAGAGTGAGTCCCTTAATACAAACATTCATCACGTCAGCCTTTCAGAATTTATTGAATAAGAGTGTATATATTTTGGCAGGCTTGACTCAAACCTGATAACCGAAAAGTCTCTCAGATTAGTCATCAAGCCAGGTAAGCACGTCAAATCTTTTCCAAATTATCCTGGCCGAGGCATCTGACCCGTCTTCGTTTTTGATGAACCACATTCGAACGGTTTAATTTAGTTTCTTTTTCGATCTTAGACTCTCGCCTGTTAGACTTTAAACTACCGATGCACTTAACGAGAGAACAACCGAATGGAATTTGATGAAGTCGTCTTAGGACGCCGCAGTATAAGGGGTTACAAAAGCGATCC
The DNA here is from genome assembly GCA_913051785.1 of uncultured Gammaproteobacteria bacterium. Classification (GTDB taxonomy): domain Bacteria; phylum Pseudomonadota; class Gammaproteobacteria; order Pseudomonadales; family Azotimanducaceae; genus UBA4421. The sequence continues at coordinate 1,489 of CAJXCK010000011.1, read as the reverse complement.
GGTACCTAAAGCATTGATTGAAGAGGTGCTGTCATTGGCCATGCGCTCACCATCGTCAATGAACACGCAACCCTGGAATTTTACAGTCGTCTCAGGTGAAACGCTTAATCTCATTCGGGCTGGTAATACCGAACGGAATCTAGCTGGAATACCTCATTCGCGGGAATTTCGAATTGGCCAACCTTTCGCGGGCCAACACCGCGATCGGCAAGTTGGTGTCGCCAAACAATTGTTTGCAGCGATGGACATCGCAAGAGATGACACGGAAAAACGTCAGGATTGGGTGTTACGTGGTTTTCGACAATTTGATGCCCCTGTCTGCGTGATCATTACTTATGATGGGGTCCTAGCAGACAGCGACGATACTGCATTTGATTGTGGAGCCGTCACAACGGCGCTCGTTAATGCTGCTTGGTCCAGAGGTTTGGGAGCGGTGATCAATAGCCAAGGTATCATGCAATCACCAGTGGTGCGCGAACATGCCAAGATTGCAGAAGATCAAGTAATCATGAAGGCCGTTGCTCTTGGTTGGCCTGATGAAAGCTTCCCCGCCAACGCAGTTGTTTCCGAGCGCAAGAGCGTAGATGAAGCGGCAGTATTTTTAGGCTTTGAAGAATAGCTAATATTGCTTTTTGAATATCAGAGCATTGGTTAGCCGATAAAAGCATTCGATATCACGAATAGAAAATGAGCAAAGATAACAGAGGCTTTTATCGAGTATATGGCGGGCCAGCTTCAACGTATTCGATAAAACTACGAGCGGTATTCAGATATCGACGGATTCCACATGGGTGGCTCGTCCCGCAGTCGGAATTCAAGGGATCGGGAAAACTCGGACAGGGCGATCCGGATTCTCCATTGAGTAGAGCCGCGAAAGGCACAGTTCCTGTTGTCCAATACCCTGGAGGTGATTTCAAATCGGACTCCACTCCGATTATGCATGAGTTAGAGCAATTGCACTCCGATCGATCGATAATCCCACCACATCCTGGCATCGCTTTTTTATCCAGTCTCATAGAGGATATGGCTGATGAGTGCTTACCGCTCCCTATGTTTTATTTTCGATGGACAGCAGATGCTGAATGGTGTGGCCGACGGCAAATGATCGGCTGGAACGGACCTTTGTCAGATGAGGCGCTATCTTCTGTAGCCAACACGTTTATAGAGCGACAGAAAACTCAGCTGGGTGCTGCCGCTCACTTGCCATCGGATGAGGTACTAAAGAATTACGAGGAAATCTTAGCTGCTCTGGAAGCCAGCCTACAAAAGTCACTTTTTTTCTTTGGCACACGACCGTCCTTCGCAGAGTTCGGTTTGTTTGGCCAGCTCTCTCAATGCGTTATAGATCCTTCCCTCTCATCCGTAACTAAAGAAAAAGCCGTTCGAGTTTTTCAATGGACACAGCTTCTTGACGATGCCTCAGGTGTGGAAGGAGAGTGGCGCAATCCAGAAGAATGCCTTACTGATGAATTGGTGAGGATAGTTCGAG
>CAJXCK010000010.1 GCA_913051785.1 uncultured Gammaproteobacteria bacterium | reverse complement strand
CCAAAATTTTTTATTTGATCCAGAAGTTCGTAAGGGTTGTCGATCATTAAGCCTAGGTGTTCTGGCGCTATACGGTTTGCTATTTCTGCAGCCTCTCGCCGGTTCGCGCAGCATATTATTGCGCCTCTGTTTGATAGCGATTCTTGAATAATTTTTTTTCTCGGCATTTCTGTGATCAGACGCTTTGTAGCGGCTTCCAAATCTTTTGCATATTTTTCGCCAAAAACTATAGCGATGCTCTGAGCCGCTGGGTCGTGCTCAGCTTGCGCAAACATATCTAGCGCAACCCAATCGACCGGCGCTTGATTGTCAGCAATAACAAGCACCTCGCTGGGGCCTGCAATCATATCGATCCCTACTGAACCAAAAACCTGTCGCTTCGCCTCAGCTACAAACGCACCTCCCGGACCAACAATTTTATCTACCTTGGGAACCATAGGAGTACCGAAGGCCATCGCGCCTATCGCTTGAGCACCACCAGCCATAAACACTCTGTCCACCCTTGCTAACGAAAAAGCAGCTAACACGATGTCACTTATTGCTCCCGAAGTGCCAGGCGTGAAAGCTATCACCTCAGAGACACCAGCAACTCTCGCTGGGATGACGCTCATTAAAACGCTGGAAGGATAAGATGCCTTTCCGCCTGGAACGTAGACGCCCACCCTGTCTATGGGCGATATTCTTTGACCAAGCACGTTGCCCGAGTTGTCTCGAAAGGACCAGGAACTTTGGCACTGCTTTTGATGAAAAGTAGTAATTCTCTCCGCTGCCACCTGCAGGGCCTTCCTATCGTGATCTCCTAGCCTTTCCCAGGCCTGCTCCAAATCTCTGTCGCTTACCTGTAGGTCTTCTACTTTGCTAAAAGCATTATCCTCTAGAGAATTGGTTAGTTCTAAAAGCGCTGAATCACCCTCTGATTTAATTCTCGAGAGGATTCCTGACACTGCTTCCGATAAACTAGCAACAGTCGATGTGTCAGCCTCGATTATTCTCAAAAGATCAGAGTCAAAACTGGTAGAAGAGGAAAAAAGAACTCTCAATGGTCGTGCTCCCTTACTGACTTGAATCTAATCGATCGCCTTAAGATTAACTTGAAACACTAGAAATCAGATTGGTAAAAACACTGATTTCATTGAACTTCGTTTTCAAAGCAGCTCTGTTCACTATAAGCCTGGAAGAAATCTCTGCGATCAACTCACGAGGTTCCATCCCATTGGCATTTAAGGTTTCTCCCGTAGCGACAAGGTCAACAATACAGTCAGATAAGCCCAGACTCGGAGCAATTTCCAAAGCCCCAGATAATTTGATCATCTCAACTTGTCGATTTTGAGAATCAAAATACTCCCGGGCGATATTCACAAACTTCGTCGCTACCTTGATTTTACCGAATGGTTCTGGAGACTCTTTCGGCCAAGCAGTCATCATCCTGCACTTACCGAGACCCAAATCCATGGTTTCATAAAACGTCATGGACGCTCCGTATTCCATAATCGAATCCTTACCTGTGACTCCAACATCTGCCGCTCCTCGTTCCACATAAATTGGCACATCGGCCGATCGAACTACCAAGAAGCGATAGTCTCCGCTTGGCGAGGAGAAGACTAACCGACGGTCTTCTTTCGCCGAGGCTTTATCGAGAATTTTCGCCTTCAACAGTAGCTGCACTGTTTCTTGATAAATACGCCCTTTATTTATTGCAATCGTTATCATGAATAAAACTCGTTATCGCCCTTTCAATTTCGAATTCTTCTAACCGTCGCACCGAGCGCGGACAGTTTTTTTTCAATAGCTTCATAACCACGATCGATATGGTAAATCCTATCGATTATCGTCTCTCCAACTGCAACCAAGCCACCTATCACCAAAGATGACGATGCTCTCAGATCTGTAGCCATAACCGGAGCACCCTTCAAAGCTTTCCTACCGGTCACTACCGCCATATTACTTCCTCTCAGTTCTATTTTCGCGCCCATGCGTATTAACTCCTGAACGTGCATAAATCTGTTTTCAAAGATTTGCTCCCTAACGAAAGCTTTCCCTCTCGCCACAGCATTCAAGACCATGAATTGCGCTTGCAAATCCGTTGGAAATCCGGGGAACGGCGCCGTTTCAATATCCACGGCGAATGGCCGAGCCTCCATTGAGACTCTAATTCTGTCGCTGCTTGTCTCAACTTCAGCCCCGAACTCACTCAGCAATTCGGTAACCACTTCAAGCTCCCGTGGGTCCACACCGTTCATAGTAATTTGGCCCCGTGTTGCGACTGCTGCAACCATAAATGTGCCAGCTTCGATTCGATCTGCCGCAACTCTATGAGTACATCCTCTGAGAGACGAAACTCCTTTGACCTTTATCTGGTTCGAGCCGTGTCCAGAGACATCTGCTCCCATTGCATTGAGAAAATCTCCTAGATTCTTCACCTCCGGTTCTGCAGAAGCGTTTAAGATGTTGGTGGTTCCAGATGCCAAGCTCGCTGCCATCATTATATTTTCCGTTCCTCCGACCGTGGGGTTATCAAAATAGATATCTGCGCCCTGCAGCCCTTCGGTCGTCTTGGCAATTACATAACCATCTCTTACCTCTATATGGGCACCCATTGCCTCAAAGCCCTTTAGGTGCTGATCTACAGGCCTCGAACCAATCGCGCAGCCTCCAGGCAAGGATACTTCTGCATAACCGCAACGAGCCAAGAGTGGGCCTAGCACTAAAAATGAAGCGCGCATAGTTCGGACTAGATCGTAAGGGGCTTTTTTACACTGGATTTCTTCTGCCTTAATACTTAAAGCCGAGCCGTCTTGTTCATAACATTCTCCTGCTAACTTCCCGATAAGTTTCAGCATCGTGGAGACATCAACAAGGTCCGGCAGATTGAAAATAGAAATACGTTCGGAACTTAACAGGGATGCTGCAAGAACTGGTAAACATGCATTTTTTGATCCCGATATTGATATATCGCCCTCAAGGACATTCCCACCTGATATGTGAAGTCTTTCCACGTTATTTTTTCAACAATTTACTTGGCGATCTTAATCGATACCGCATGGATAACCCCTTCCGATATGAAGTCGTCAATGCAAGCATAAATTTTTTTTTGCTGCTGCAGCCTGCTGAACGCGGACAAAGTCACACTTTCAATCTGAATCTCCGCATTACGGCCAGATAGGTTGACCTGGATCGTCGCATCTGGGTACGCTAACAAAATTCTCTCTCGGATCGTGCTTTCCATAAGTGGGAATGTCCATCAATATTCGCTGGTTCGCAACCCTTTAACTTGGATTCCATCAAGGAAGAGTCTAAGCTGTTTTGATGTCTAGTTTTAATGAATTCTTAAAAATTCTCGTGAGCCCTTCTGTTCTCCGATCTCGTCTATCTGACGTATGACATTAAACCTTATCTTGATAATTGTAGGATTCGTGGGCCTTGTTTGGTCGGCCGACCTCTTCCTGTCGGGCGCAGCTTCCACAGCCACGAATTTCGGCATTCCCAAGCTGGTTATTGGCTTAACGGTTGTTTCATTGGGAACCTCTGCGCCGGAGATAGTAGTGGCAATAATCGCCTCGCAAGATGGGAGCAACTTACTCGCGGTCGGGAACGCGATCGGTTCAAACATCGCTAATATCGGGTTGGTGCTCGGACTAACAGCAATCCTAATTCCTGTAACAATTGACTCTAACGCTCGGAACAGGCAGTTACCTTGGTTACTGGGGCTAACTGCTCTTGCGCTTATCTTGTTGGCAAATGGCTCTGCATTAACCTTCAATGACGGGATAATACTCTTGGTGGGGTTACTGCTCGTAATCTATCAAATCTGGAGCGACCTAAAGAAAGAGGATGAAATCTACGTTCAAAAAATCGTTGCGGGGGATCAAGCTCTGAAAACACAGCTAGATTCTGAAATCGAAGAACTGGCTACTCTATCAAAACAAAAGGGCTTGGTATTTACTTTAATGGGCTTGGCATTGCTACTAGTCTCAGCGGAGCTTCTAGTATACGCCGCGATTAACATTGCTGTCTTATTAGGAATTAGCGAACTCATTATTGGCCTAACCGTGGTCGCTATAGGCACCAGCTTGCCCGAGCTTGCTGCAACGATAGGTGCAGCCATGAAAAAACATGAAGATATCGCGGTTGGTAATATTATTGGCTCAAACATTCTCAACATAACTGCGGTGCTTTGTATTCCTGCCCTTATGGGTGGAGTTAGCATAGAGCGCTCTCAACTATGGAGAGATGGTGGAACCATGTTAGCCCTGACAATGTTATTAGCCTTATTTGCATATGGCTTCGGGAAAAAATCAGAAGTAACTAGACTCGAGGGCTCAGTTTTACTTCTCAGCTGGTTCGCGTACACCGCTTACTTAATAAGTAATGTCTAATTTTGACAAAAATCTTCTGAGATCGGCCGCAAGGATTAATGGTCTAATACTTGACGTTGATGGGGTTCTAACGGACGGGAAAATAACCTATAACAGCAATGGGGAAGAGAGCAAAAATTTTCACGTTAGAGATGGAAGCAGCATTAAGTTGTTATTGAAGAGTGGCATCGATATAGCGATATTGAGCGGAAGAAACTCTCAATCAGTCGAGAAAAGAGCCGAAGAGCTCGGCATAACAAAAATAGTTTTGGGGTCAGAATCTAAACTGAGTGGTCTCCAAAAATTGAGGGCGAAGGGTTTTGCTTCTCAAGAAATTCTCGCGATTGGAGATGATTTCGCAGATTTAGAATTATTCACCCACCCGAATATAAGTCTTAGCGCCACCGTTCAAGATGCAGCGGAATTAATCAAATCAAAGGTCGACTTCGTTACTGAAAAAGCAGGTGGCGACGGGGTTATGTTCGAGATTGCTGAGCTGATTTTAACCAGTAAGGATCTTTGGCCATATGGGAATTAAGCCGAACGAGCCAACCAAATTGCGAATACTCTTCTTTCTTTTTTATCTTTCTATTGGTTTTTCAGTGAACTCGCACGCGCAGGACTTTGAAGAAAAGGCAACTAAACAGGATGCCCTAAACTCGGTGGAACCCAAGAATTCGACCGCCTACTCTGCAAAGCAGCCATCTCTGGTGCTCTTCAACCGAAACATCTCAGATCGATTGAAACTTTCTGCAAAAGAGCTTAGCGCGAATCCTGGCGAGGGATCGGTATTTATATCACCTAGAATCGAGTTTGCACTCGGCGACTTTGCTTATGTTTCCGAGTCGGATAAGGCATTGACAGATTATAGACCGGCAAGCGATGGATCGATTTCACTTACCGGATCCGTAAAGTTGATTAGATATTCCTCCAATGCCAAACACATATCGATTACGAGCGACCTTCTTGCTATCGACTTGCCTAACGAGAAAATTACTGGAACTGGTTCGGTCAAACTCCTGATTGGAGACTCTACTCACACAGGAACAAACTTTTCTATAGAGCGGGCGGGTATTTTTAGGTTGAGAGGAGAAGACAGTTCCCGAATTAAAGGTGAGATCCACCTAACTCCGAAATAAGAAATGGCGGAAAAACCTTGAGCAAAATATCTTCGTCCAGACCGGTAAAAGCAGTGTTTTTTCTGTTCTTCTCATCACTTTCACATACTGCGTCGGGAGATACTGTTATCAATATCGAAAGTGACAGTTTTGAGTTTTACCCACAAGAGGAAAAAATAAAATATGAGGGTTCAGTTGTAACCAAATATCAAGGTATAACGCTTCAGTCAGCCAGGTTAGAGACTAACTTAAAAAAGGATACAACTATCTCCATGTTAATCGCATATGGTGACCCCGCCCTGATAAAAAGTGAACGCAAAGCAAGCAACCCCGGGTTAATTGGAACCGCAGGCACAATCAAACTCATCAATGAATCTGACATTGTCGAACTATCGGATCAGGCGACACTGGCATACGGAGAGTCAAAAATCTCTAGCTCAGTTATCAGGTTTAACATCAAGACAGGTAGCATAAAGGCTGGCAACGCGGGCAGTCGCGTCTTAATGACTATAAAAAAAAAAGAGCCGGAATAATCATATATGCCTGAGCAAAGGTCAGGATCAAACTCATCTGGCTTAGTTTCAAAGAACATTACTAGATCATTTAGGGATAAGCTGGTCGTAAGAGAAGTATCTTTGAGAGTCGATCGTGGGGAGGTTGTGGGATTGATAGGCCCCAATGGCGCCGGGAAAAGCACGTGCTTCGGTATGCTGTCCGGGATTATCAAGGCTGAGTCAGGCGATGTTCTAATCGACGGCATATCTGTGACAAACCTACCTATTCATATTCGAGCAAGGAAGGGTCTCGGTCTGCTTCCACAAGAAACATCAGTTTTCAGGGGCTTATCTGTCTTAGACAATCTAAAGACCGCTTCCGAATTGCATCGGACGGAGGCAACAAAACAAGATGAAGATGAGAGGATAGAGAACCTACTAATTCAATTTGGCCTGAAAGAGATAGAGGAGCGTCAAGGAAAATTTCTAAGCGGAGGAGAAAAGAGACGACTGGAATTGGCAAGGCTTTTGGTTAGCTCCCCCAAATATGTGCTATTAGACGAACCTTTCGCAGGCGTTGATCCCATATCGATAAATGAAATAAAGAGACATATTTCATCCTTAGCGCAGGACAACATTGGAGTACTGATAACTGACCATAACGCTGCAGATATGCTTGACATATGTGACAACGTATTTGTGATGAGCGATGGAGCTATAATCTTTGAGGGTAAACCCGAGGCGGTCGCAGCAAACGAAACCGTGAAGTCTGTTTATCTCGGCAATTAAAAACAATTCAAAAAATGATATTGAGGAAGAGGAAACAAAAAGCTTAAGCTCAAAGAAGCACAGGGCTAGAGCCGAATTTGGCGAAATATGAAACAAACTCTTGCGGTAAAACTCGGACAACAATTGAAGATGACGCCTCAGTTACAACAGGCGATCAAGCTACTTCAAATGTCTTCCTTGGAACTTACCGAAGAAATCGAAAATGCCCTCGAAGAAAATCCTTTACTAGAAAGGGAAGATGAGCAAGAAATGTTTATCAACGACAAGTCGCCAACAGACATTCCAGATTTTTCCGAAGGTTCAGAATCCGACAACAACCAAACAGACAATCAACTCGAGGCTCTTTCAGAATTAACAGGAAAGGCAACTGAGAATAACGATCCCGAAGAGGATGGAGCCATTCAAAACGAATGGGACGATAATTTTATCTCTGGCTCCCAAAGTCTAAGTCATGCCGACAATGATTTATTCGACATATATGAACAAAGAGCCTCAAAAGAGACTTTGAAAGATCATTTGCTTTGGCAACTTGAACTAGCAAAACTGGCAAGGTCTGACTTCGAAATCGGTATCACTATCATCGGTTCGATAAATGAGGATGGGTTCTTGGAAGCCTCTGTGAGTGAGCTTCTCGAAAGTCTACCAAACGAGACCCTTAGCGAGGTGGACCTAGACGAGACGGACATAGAGCTAGTACTCCAGGTAATCCAGTCCTTTGAGCCTGTTGGCGTGGCAGCCCGAACATTGACCGAAACTCTTTTGATTCAACTCAAAAACCTTCCAGAGACTTCAAATCGGAGAGCAGAAGCTATAGAACTCCTCAAGCAAAGCTCAGATCTTCTCGCAAAGAAGGACTACGCGAGGATGCAGAAGAAGCACCATCTCAACAGGGCTGAACTTGGCGAAACGATCGCCCTAATTCAAACACTAAACCCGACGCCAGGATGCGAGTTTGGGAATTCCGAATCTGATTACGTCATTCCTGATCTAGTTGCTAAAACAAAAGGTGGAAAATGGTTCGTTGAGCTGAACCCCCAGGCTGTACCCAAGATCCGTGTGAGTTCTTTCTACGAAAATATGCTGCGCGACTCCGGCAAGAGAGCGGAGAAAGATTACCTAAAAAACAATATCCAAGATGCTAAATGGTTGGTCAGAAGTGTTCAAACAAGACACGATACACTTCTTAAGGTAGGTCAGAAGATCGTGGAAGTTCAACAATCCTTCTTCGACGAGGGAGCAGTGGCAATGAAACCATTGATACTATCCGAAATTGCAGATCAGGTGGGTTTGCATGAATCAACAGTTTCGAGAGTAACTAGTAAAAAATATCTGGCTACACCTAGCGGTCTTTTTGAACTGAAGCACTTTTTTTCGTCAAAACTCGCCTCAGATAAAGGTGAAGAAACATCAAGTACAGCAATCAGAGCTTTAATAAAAAAGATAACGGATGAAGAAAATCCGCAAAAACCTCTCAGTGATAGTAAGATTGTAAATATTTTAAAGGCTAGAGATATTGACGTAGCTAGACGAACGGTAGCAAAGTACCGCGAGTCTCTCTCCATCCCACCGTCAAATGAGAGGAAGAGATTAATCTAACCCAACAGCGAAGACGGTACGACGGACGATAAGACGACGAATTACCCATTAATATCGGGACCACCTAGATTCAAAAGAAAAATTCTCTTCAAATCAAAAAAACACCCGGGAAATCATGACCACGGATTTATTCATCATTAGCGGCCGATCTGGCTCTGGAAAAACAACGGCACTCAAAACGCTAGAGGATAACGGCTACAAGTGCCTAGACAACTTTCCCGTAAATTTACTCGATATGCTTATCGAGAAAAATTTAAAGAGATCAGGCTCAACATCAAATGCTTATGCTGTTTGTGCAGACTCCAGAAGTGAGTCGATCGAACTCCTACCAGAAGTTTTAAACGCATGGGGCAGGCAGGGAGTCAACGTAATACTGATCTATTTAGACGCACAAAGCCCAACATTGGTTAAGCGATTTAGTGAGACCAGGAGGAAGCATCCTCTCACTAGCGAGGAGATAGATCTTCGCGAAGCTGTCAATTTAGAAGCAAAATATTTGGAGAGAATAGCAGAGCTTGCAGATCTAACCATTGACACTACCTCCTTGACCTCTAGAGATCTGGAGGCTCAAGTTCGAGAATTCGTAATCTCCAACAAAGAAAGCTCCCCCATCAACTTAGTTTTTAGATCCTTCGGTTTTAAAAGAGGTGTCCCTATAGACGCCGATTTTGTTTTCGATGTCAGATGTCTCTGCAACCCAAGGTGGATAAAAGGGTTAGAGGCCCTGACGGGACTGGATGATGAGACAAGAGAGTACCTAGACAGCGTGCCCATGGTGGACGATCTTTACAATGATATTAAACAATTCCTCTCGAAATGGATTCCAGAATGCGAGAAGAACTCAAAAATTTATCTCACTTTAGCGATTGGTTGCACCGGCGGCCAGCATAGAAGCGTCTATATGGCAGAGAGACTCGCCCAGTTCTTTAGGACAAGTTATGCCGTAGTGCAAGTACGCCACAGAGAATTAAAAGACTTCTTATAGTCAGATAGCTAGTTGTTATGAAAACCTGATCGATTCCTTGTACCAATGGCCCCGCCGCGGACTGGCAAATCAATTATTGACTAACTCGCCACTGCCATTGAGTCCACCAGAATACTCGGTGTCCTTACGTTAAAACGTTTATCCGCGTCATCCCCCAGCGCTTGAATGCCAAAAAACATGTCAGAGAGATTCCCTGCGATCGTAAAGTTATCGATTGCGTGAGAGATTTTTCCATTTTCTACCCAAAACCCGCTTGCGCCTCTGGAGTAGTCGCCGTTAACAATATTTACCCCCTGTCCCATCAGGCTTGATACGAGGACACCTCGTCCAATTTTTTTTAACAAATCTTTCTGACCAGAAGAGGGCCCCGCCAGAGTCAAATTACGAACACCGCCGGCATTACCCGTTGTTTCTAGTCCTAATCGCTTTGCTGAATAATTCGAGAGCACATAAGAAGTTAGCACGCCGTCAGTCACAAACTTATTGTTTCGGGTTTGGACCCCATCCGAGTCAAAGAAAGCCCCTCCCAAACTTCTTGGCTCCAGCGGATTTTCCGTAATCGTCAGCCATTCGGGAAATATTTTTTGTCCAATTCTATCCAAGAGAAAACTTGCCTTCTTGAACTGAGAGGAACCATTCACCGCCGATATAAAATGGCTGATAAGGGAACTTGCACAATCCGGTGCGAAAAGCACTGGGAAAACGCCACTAATGGGCCTTTCTGGATTTAGCTTTGCAAGAGAGCGTCGAGCAGCCTCCTTTCCAACCTCATCTGCTTGCCTTAGCTCTTCGGGATCCCGGGCCATCGAATACCAGTAATCGCGTTGCATCCCGTTTTTCTCTTCAGCAACGAATACACTACTCATACTATGTCTTGACCTTGGTATAACGGCTGAGAAACCATTGCTATTTCCATACCCCACAAGCGAGTTTGTTGTGGAGACCTCAGCAGAATCTGGTCTCAACAGCTTTTCATTCAAAGAAAGACCTGCTCTCTCAATGGCTAGCGCAATCGCAACAGCATCCGTAGGTTCTGTTATCCAGGGATGATATAAATCTAATTCGACCAACTTTTTGGGATTTAATCCACCGGGTGCCAAGCCGTAATGGGGATCCTCTTCAAGAAGGAGAGTTAAATCTTTGGCTTTGGCCAGAAGCGACTTAATCGAGCTATCGTCAAAATTCGTTGAACTCACAGAACCTTTGCGTTTTCCGAAAAGAACGCTTATCGACAGTGAAAAATCGTTACTTAATTCTAAATTTTCTATTCTCCCGTGGCGAACTGAAACCTCCAAACCTTGATCGCGAGCTACCATCACCTCTACTTCATCAGCACCGATAGAAAGACCGCCATCCACGCTCTTTGCAATTACTGCCGTCAAGTCGGTTTTCAGTTTTTGGAGATCAAAAAACAAAGGTTTCAGCTCTCTGTTTGAGTGCCGCCAACGACAATTTCGTCAATTTTCAAGGTTGGTTGCCCGACACCTACCGGCACTGATTGACCCTGCTTGCCACAAACGCCAACGCCAGAATCTAGCTGTAGGTCGTTTCCAATCATGGAAATATTGCGCATTACTTCAGGACCTGAGCCCGTGAGTGTCGCACCTTTGATCGGGTACTTAATTTCCCCACCTTCAACAAAATAAGCTTCGGTAGCCGAAAACACGAAGCTGCCCGAGGTTATATCGACAGAACCGCCTCCAAAATTGACAGCATAAACCCCTCTATCCATAGAGTTCAAAATCTCTAAGGGATCACTCTTTCCTGCCTCCAAGAAAGTGTTGGTCATTCTTGGCATCGGCAAACATGCGTAGGATTCTCTCCTGCCGTTACCAGTCGTGGGAACATTCATCAAACGGGAGTTAAGCTTATCTTGCATGTAATTCGTAAGAACACCGTTCTCGATAAGTATATTTCGTTGAGTTGGAGTCCCCTCATCATCTATCGATAAAGAGCCTCTACGATCAAATAGCGTTCCATCGTCAACCACAGTACACAAAGGGGAGGCTACCTTCTCTCCTATCCGACCCGAAAAAGTAGAGCTTCCTTTCCGATTAAAGTCCCCTTCAAGACCGTGCCCAACAGCCTCATGCAAGAGAACTCCCGGCCATCCAGGCCCAAGCACCACTTGCATTCTGCCGGCGGGCGCTGGCTTCGCTCTCAAATTCACCTCAGCCATCCGCACAGCTTCTCTTGCGAAACGCGATGGGGACTCAGAGCTTACAAGCTTGTCCAATGAGTATCTTCCTCCTCCTCCCGCGCTGCCTCTCTCCCTCTTATTTCCCTCAACTGCAATAACTGAAACGCTTAACCTCACCAAAGGTCGAATATCTGCCGCCAAAACTCCGTCAGAAGACATTACTAACATTCGCTCAAAACTACTTGTTAAAGACGCAGAGACCTCTTCTACTCGAGAGTCAGCTCTCCTCGCATTTTGATCTATTTCAAGAAGAATATTTGCCTTTTCCTTATCTGACATGCTTGTGAGCGGGTCGACCGAAGCATACTTAGAAAGGGAATTCGTCTTCGAGTAGTTTTCCCTTTTGATCCCACTTCCTCGCTTAGCTATCGAGGCGGCAGTTTTTGCCGAGCCAATTAAACTATCAGCATCTATCCCATCACAATAAGAAAAACCTGTTTTCTCTCCAGATATGGCCCGAACGCCGAAACCAGAATTTTGTGAAAAAGAGCCAGCTTTCACCCTTCCATCTTCCAAGCTAAAAGACTCGTAATTTACCGATTGAATAAACACTTCGCCAAAGTCAATACTCCGAGCTCCGAACGAATCCATCGCGGACTCCAAACTTGAGACCGACATTTGATTTGGAATCAAAAGCTCTGATAAGACAATGTCCAGCAACGAATCTGTGTTTTTACTCATTTGATCACCATTTTCGTTCACTCAGAAATATTAGCCGGCAACTCAATCTCAGTATCCCAGAGACTTTGGAACCTGACGGTTGGATCTTCAAAAGTACCTTCTATTTGAAACTTCGCGCTACTAAATTGTTCTATCGGCTTTCGCAGAATTTGTTCCCCAATGACGACGCCTAGTCCAGCGACGGGATTAGCTAGAGCAAGATATAAACCGTACCATGGAAGCGACTTACTGACCGGCAACGTGACAATCATTTCGTTGCTGAGCGAATCATCGACGAGACTGATTTTGCCTCCAAATTCAAAAGTTGATGATCGGCTTTCCACTATCAGGGGCTGCGTAAATTCTAATTCTCCATAAGCGATCTGAGCGGCACCACTCAGGGAATCAAAGCTCATCCCTTCACCTAGGATGTCAGAAAAATCGAAATTGTTGATCCGCTTCATTATAGCGTAAGGAGTAAAGATGCTGAGGAGCCTCAAACCGTTCGCGGAAGTTTCCTCATCCAGGAAACGCCCTGCTCCAGCCTGAACTGCCGCCTTACCCACAGTCGAAAATAACTCCACATTCAACGGCGAACCCGGCCAACTCAAATCCATATTCATTTCCAAAGAGCTGGTCTCAACGCCAGGGGCAAAGCCCCACAACGGGAGGGCTTTACCTAGATCGATTATTGATACCTCGTTGGCGAAAGAAGTCCTATTATTCTCAAAATCCCACTTCACGGAGGCTTCTTTAAAACTCATTCCCCTGATGCTTCCATCGACCGAGGTCAATTCGATTCCTGCTACATCAGGTTCTAGATAAAATGACCAAGATCCATAATCTTCTATCCCTAAAAAAATAGACTCAATGGATAAAAACATCTTAGGCAACTTCGCACCAAGCTCCAAACTAACAGGATCGTCGAGCAACCAATTTTCCTTAGACGGTTCATCCATCACCCCATAATCATTATAAACTGGAAGTAACAGCGTATTGATATCGAGCGATAATCGGTCACTTTGACCAAACTTTATTGAGCCAGCCAACCTGTTACTATCGAAAGTCAAAAGATATTCCGACCCCAACGACTGTCCATTGACTATCATGTCCTCAAACAGAAACTGATCTATCTGAAAATGCTCGATAGTAAGATTTTCAACCACAACAGAGCTAGCGCCGCCCTGCCCCCAATATGGTTTGAGGAACTCGTTCCAGCCCAAAAAGTCAAAACTATCTAACTTCCCGCTCAGCACAACTTTACTCGGGTAACTCAAAACTAGGCCAGCTGGTGCGTTTAATCGAAGATGGCCCATGGGATCTGCTTTTCCAACAGTTAGGTACCCCTCCATGAACTTGTACTGTAAATCAAATCTCCTTCCCATCTCTAAGAATTCTATACTTAAGCGTAGGGCCTCTTTTTCAGTTTTTTCCTTGCCTAAGTTATCAGGCACATCAATCGCAAGACCTAAAAGATCACTATAAAGATTAAATACCGGGGAAACTTCATCATTCATATCCAGTGTTAGAGTTCCACGATAATCTAAAGTGCCGTGAAAGAATTTTTCTGAGTCTAGGTCAGATAATTGGAGGACATTCTCTGCCGTTAACGAACCGACTGCATCGATATAAAGTCGCTCCGGGTCATATCGAAAATCTAGAGAAACAGGCCGGCCAAAATGTTCGCCAAAAAAGGAGCCGCTCAAAAAATGTGGGGACAGGAAGGTCCCGCTGCCAACGAGACCCCCGAATTCTAGCCCAAGACTTGGCATCTTGACTTCTAGATTCGTTACCGAAAAATCTAGGTCTATCGAATCTTTTTCGGAAGAGTTTTCTCTAACCGGAACAGAAAATTGCCCATCAATACTTACGCTACCCTCTGCCTGCCAATCCTTTTCTACGAAAGGAAGTGCTCTCTTTAAGGGCGTTACTTTTATGAAATCCAGAACCTTGCTTGCTTCTTCTTCCAGTGAGCCGGTGACCCCCAAAACAAGAGCTTCGGTATCAAATGTGATCGTTCCATCTGACACCTGAAGACCACCGATCTCGCTTGGCTTAAAATTGAAAACAATCCTCTCTCCAAGCACCTCTATCACGCCATCGGAGCCGTTTAGGGCAGGCCAAGCCTCCTCAAATTTCACTCCAAGATCCCTCGCCGCGGACAACAGCGCCCATCTTCTAGAGACACTCGGACGATCGGTCTGAAAAACTCCCTGATAAGCTCCGCGAACATCCGAGAACTCACCTGAGAGTGGGGCCCCGAGCAGCCAACTTCTTGCCGAAGGCGGTAACTTTAGAGAGACAAACTCTTTTAGATCCGAGACTTTCCCTTCAGACAGCTGAAACTGTAAATTCATCCTTTGCTCAACTTTTTCATTCGGCCTCGATATAGAAAACTCCCCAGCTATCAGACTACCTTCTTTGTCGCCTTTGATATTTTTACCCCTAATTCCCAGATAATCGACACCAACATAGACCTGGAGATTTCCAGAGATATCGCTAAAAAACCAAGGTTGCTCAAAGAAAGTGGGAAGGTGGAGTGACGTGTTCGATGAATTAACTGTTATTTGATGGCTCAACAAAGAACCAGATGCGGTTCCCTGCAAATTCGAGGTAGTTGGAACGCCCCTAAAACCATTAAGACTCAATCCAGAAAAAGAAGTTGTATAAAAACCACCATGGCCAGATCGATAGCGGAAAAAGAAATTATTCAGAAACCCTTCCGGACGCAGACCATTCATCCAGCTCCCCAAACCAGGTGCGATATTGCTCAATAATCCTCTAAATTCTTTGCCGAAAGACTTTAAATCAACCTTTGGCGCCCAAACACCCAGATCGAATTGATTAAGGCTTTTCATAATCAACCTCGAAGACACAGGTTCTGGCCGAATGATCAACGCCTTTGCGTCGCCGATAGAGGGAACTTCTAAAAAAAATTTTGAAGTCGTCCCGCTGATTTCGTTTCCAACTCCTCGAAGAGGAATTTCAATGGTAACGCTGAGCTCATTGTCAGGATTCTGGTGATGACCGGTGGGAGGAGCCAAAGTGCTCTTACCTGCAAAAAGAGCTTTGGTCTTTCCAGAACGATTAAAAAGCCACCAATCATCAATAGAAAACGTAACTTTTGGGCCTTTAGTTATTGCATCTGATAAGGATATTGACCCGGAAACAGAAAAAAAATCTTCTCTCAATCCCAAGGACATCACTTGCTCGTAAGATTTCAGATTTAGACTGCCACTGCCATTCTTGATATTTCGAATTGACATTGAATTTAAGTGTTCACTGCCAGAGTTCGCAGACCGCATGTCTATACCTATAGCATCAGCGAGAATGTTTCCATCAATAAACCTCAGCTCAACATATCCCTCCAACGAATCCGCGTTCCGAATGCTTTTGATTAAATCAAAGGGCAGTTGTAGGGCTTTGAAATTCTTGATGTGCCAGCCTGATTTTTCTCGATATATAAAATCCAGGCTCAACCTCTTCCACACCAAATTTTTTGGAACTGGATTCGCCCTAAGTAAGCTTTCAATTAAATCAAGCTCCAATTTCAATTTTTGAATGGAGCCAGCACCAAAAACAAAGGTTTCCATCTCTATTATTGGATCAGTAAACCGCCAGCGAACGGAGAGAGAACTTACCGTTGCATTATACTTGCCTAATAACTGACCAACCCAAGTTGGATTATTTTCAAGCACAACGCCGAAACCTCGGAGTGCCAACAAGGAGAGAGACAAGGAAAATATAAATAAAGCTATGGCCCGACATATGAACCTGCTCAGCCGACTATCTTGCAGCTTGTCCAGATACCTATACATAAACCTTTTTTGAGTCGACTATTCCACGAGCGAAAAATCAAACTCATCAACTTCAAAGTCCGGTTCAACCTGAACACCAACAGATCTTTTTACAGCCGACTCCAACCTGCTTAAATAATTGGTTTTATGTTCGAGAAGATAATCGACCGTCTTTTGTTCAGCACGAACAAGATACTCCCCGGATTCTTTGGAATTTCTATTGTTCTTGTGATGACGAATGATGTCTATAACGATCTTTTCACACACATCTTCTAGAACCGAATCCGGTTTGGACGCGTTAAGATTAGTCATCGAATCGTGCAGAGACTTGCCGGCCCTCCTACGAGTCATCTGAACAACCCCATGATCGGAAAAGCCGTCTACTCTTGTCGTAGCGGGATCTTCGAGTAAGCCTCTTTCGAGCGCAGCTAAAACTTGGTCGTGAGCCTCGGTCGAGCTCATATTGATAAAGTCTATAACTATTAACCCCGCTAAATTACGCAATCTAAGCTGACTGGGTATGAGCTCAGCAGCTTCCATGTTCACCTGAATCGCCAATTGATCTTGCGCATCCGCTCCGCCGACATTCGAATCACCATGGTTCAATTTACTACCACTGTTAACATCAACGCTAACGAGCGCTTCCGTTTGTTCAAAGACCAACTGAGCTCCTGAGCTCATTTGAAACTCCTTTTTTAGTGCTAAATCAATTTGCGCACTGATGCCAAATCTCGCGAAGATATCTCCGTCCTCAAAATCTACGGAAATAGCATTTGCAAAACTCTTTTCTTCCAAAGTAACGTAGTCGCTGACCTCCCTGAACAAATCCGGGTCATTGATCAACACTTTCTCCAGATTACGGCTCGCCAAATCCATTAATAGCCTAGTTGGAAAAGATTCCGCTCTTCCAATCAACCCGATTTTTTGTGCGTTCATTACACTTCGAATTTCTGTATTCAGCGTATCCCATCTCTGCAGAATACTATCTAGGGCTTGGTTTAGCTTCTCCTCACTAGCGCCCTCTGCGGTCGTTCGGACTATCAGTCCACGATCGATATCATGCAATCTTGGCTCAAAAATTCGCTTAAACCTTTCGCTTTCGCCTTCTTTTTCTATTCTTCTCGACACTCCAATTTTATTTGAGTGAGGAGTAAGAACCAACATATTCGAACTTATAGATAATAACGTTGTCAGCCTGGGGCCTTTTCCCGCAAAACCTTCTTTTTCAACCTGGACTACTAGCCATTGACCATCACGCAAATAATTCCCTATGTCGGTGCCCTCGAAATCCACTTTCCTGGACAACTTGGGCTGTCGGCTTAGATCGATCCCTTTAACATGCAAAAAGCCATCTTTACTGCCACCTATGTCAACGAAAGCGGCTTGTATCCCTCGAACGACTTTCTTTACTTTACCTAGGTAGATATTGCCGACCATGTTTCCCAAGGACCTATCTTGACAGTGGAACGCTATCAATCTCTTTTCCTTCGTTAGCGCTAGCGAGACGGTTCGCTGTGAACCATCTATCAATATCCTTTCAGTGCCCAATTCGATACCTCCATGTATCTATACCTGCTTTCTTTAGCGCCCTCTCGGTCTCAAAAACAGGCAGGCCCAAGACTCCACTGTAACTTCCGCGAATAGAGGTCACAAAAGTCCCGCCTATACCCTGTAAACCATAACCACCAGCTTTATCTTCTGGTTCTCCTGTTTTCCAATATAGTTCCATTTCCTCGTTGCTGATATCTCTGAAACTAACCTCTGTCGTCACTACATCGGTAATTACCAAAGAACTATACAGAACGGTGAGCCCAGTGAAGACCAAATGCCTGCGCCCTGATAACAGACTCAGCATCTCTGTGCCTGCGGCTCTATCCTTGGGCTTTTCGAGAATTAAGTCTCCTAAGACCACAACCGTATCTGCTCCGATTATCACAGATTGACAAAATTCCCCCAAAGCACTTTCGGCTTTTTCTCGTGACAGTCTTTCAACATAATTCACGACTGACTCACCGTCCCTCAGACTTTCATCTATCTTCTGCGGAGCTACTCGGCAAGGCACACCAATAGCCTCCATAATCTGAGCTCTTCTCGGTGAGCCTGACGCCAACACGACTTGAATCAACTACCTCTTCCCATTTTTCGAAAAAAAACGTGGCTCCCCATGAACTCATATGCAATCCAAACCAACGCACTCGCAAAAGCTCGCAAGATGAGCGCCAAAGTCCAAGCTGCTTGGTCAAAGATTTCCAAGTACAGCTGTTGTATTGCACCGATCAGGCAAAGTCCAAAAAAAACCAATATCGTCTTCTGAATTTTTGAATAGAGAACCCATCTCGGACTAAAGCTCTGACCGATAAAGACTACGACACCAAATATAAGAGCGTTCGTGCCCAAAACTTGGTCCAGCAAGACATCAACCAATAGCCCTAATCCCCAAGCGAGGTAAACAGCTCCCTGGCTTAGATTTTTCAATGCTTGGATCCATAACAAAATTAACAACCAGTAAGGGGTCCAAAGCACCCCTTGTCCATAGAGATTGTTGGGAAGGGTCATGAGCTCAAAAACACACGCCAGGCAAAACAACATAACAAAATACAGAAGGTTCAAAGCTGCCTTCGTCCAGATTCGACGTTTTGTTGAAGGTCTTTCAATATTAGCAGATATCTGGATTGGCTCAGTTTTGCCGCAGGTGCCAACTTTACTGAAGCGAAAACCGAAGTTTGCTCTTTTTCAATATCGACTATTGTTCCGACGGCATAGCCGTAGGGGAAACGACCGGCTAGACCCGAGGTTTCAACTATGTCACCAACCTGCAGGTCACTGGATACGGGGAGATTTTCCAATATGAGATAATCTAATGATCCTGTTCCTCCAGCAACTGCTCGAAGCCCATTTCTCCTAACTTGAATGGGGGTGGCGTGATCTTTATCTGTGATAAGCAGCACAAGGCTTGTTTGAGTGCCAGCTCTAGCAACCTGGCCGACAACGCCTGCATCATCTATGACAACGTTCCCAAACCGAACTCCATCCGATACCCCCTTATTGATAACCATGTTCATTGAGCCCCTGCTCAAATCAACAGATACGATTTCCGCTATCTGGACCTCTTCGTCGCGGGATGAACTTGAACCCAACAGCTTCCTCATGCGGGTGTTTTCCTTTTGCAGGGATTCATATTTTTGCTGGATGCGAGAAAGTAACAGGTTTCTCTTTTCTTGATCTTCCAAAGCTCGAGTTAATTTCAACCGAGAAACGAAGAGCTCATCGAATTGGTTGAAGATTCGCAAAGGCAACTCGGCTACGAAATAGATAGGAGTGACCGCGTCGAAAAGCAAGTTTTTAAAAGAATTAAGATAACTATAGTTATGATCTAAATATGAGACCGAGAGCGAAAAGACAATTAAGAATGCTATTTTAGATGTCCGGCCTCCTCTTCTCGAAAAAAGTGTCTTTATTGAAAACCTCCCGAAATAACGTTAAGCGACGAATCTGATAAATTACGAGGGCCTTATCCATCCAGCATATTGTTGACTGCCGAGTCATCTATCAATTCAAGGGCCTTACCTCCCCCACGGGCCACGCAGGTTAAAGGGTCCTCCGCTATTATTACTGGAAGACCGGTTTCTTCTGCCAACAAAATATCTAAATCCCTCAGAAGGGCTCCTCCACCCGTCAAAACCATGCCCGTGTCAGCAATATCAGAGGCGAGCTCTGGAGGACACTGCTCTAGCGCGCTTTTTACCGCCTGAACAATCATGGAGAGAGGTTCCTGAAGCGCCTCGAGAATTTCATTACTGTCCAAGGTGAAACTTCTGGGGATGCCCTCCGCCAAATTTCTACCACGAACATCTATCTGTCTTATTTCCTTCTGAGGATAGGCGGCCCCAACTTCTTGCTTTATTCGTTCAGCAGTTGCTTCTCCAATTAAACTTCCTTGCGTCCTGCGGACATATCCCACGATCGATTCGTCGAATCTGTCGCCACCGACTCGAACACTGTCCGACATCACGACACCGTTCAAGGAAATGATAGCTATTTCCGTGGTTCCGCCACCGATATCTACGACCATAGTGCCGATAGCTTCTGTAACAGGTAGGCCTGCCCCAATAGCCGCCGCCATGGGCTCCTCAACTAATCGGACATCTCTGGCGCCAGCAGAAAGGGCACTTTCCCTAATAGCTCTTCTTTCAACTTCAGTTGACTTGCAGGGGACGCAAACTAAGACTCTTGGGCTTGGCCGGATGATGCTATTTTCATGAACCTTCGCAATGAAATATTTCAACATTTTTTCCGTTACAAGGAAGTCCGCTATGACTCCGTCCTTCAACGGCCGAATGGCGGTTATATTACCAGGCGTTCTACCGAGCATTCTTTTCGCGTCCAGTCCGACGGCCGCCACGCTCTTTTGGTTGCCTTGCATGCGAATAGCCACCACCGAAGGTTCATTGAGAACAATCCCAGATTCTTTCGCATAAATTAGCGTATTCGCAGTGCCTAAGTCGATTGAGAGGTCACGCGAAAAAAGCCCTCTAAAATACTTAAACATGTCCCTCTACTCCGCCGAACGTAAATACTTATAATATTCTTTAAATCATGAAAAAGCATTTTATTATCAACGCAATAAAGGAATAGGGTAGCCGAATTCTGTACTATGCTAAAAACAACTTATTACTACGCCAGCAGTTGTGACAGATAAAAAAAATCACATAGACATATTGCATCTGGCAAATCTTGCGAAAGTTGAGATTGATGAAGCTGCGGAGCTAAAGCTGGAAAGCGATATCAAGTCTATTATAAAAATGATAAGCAAAATGATGGAAGTCGATACATCAGATACACTTCCATTGAAGAGCCCCCTGGATTCTGCTCAAAGGTTGAGACCGGACCAAGTTTCTGAGAAGCCTAACCGAGATCTACTGCAGAGGGGCGCTCCAGAGATAAAGGATGGATTCTTCACCGTACCTAGAGTAATTGAATGACTCAAACACAATTCACGATTAAAGCTCTCGCTGAGGCTTTGTCTAACGGGAAAGTATCTAGCGTCGAGCTTACCAAGGAGGCAATAAACGCCGCGCGTGGCGATACAAATAATTGCTTTATCAGTCTTTCCGAAGAGCACGCGCTTCAACAAGCTCATGATGCAGATGTTCAAATCAGAAACAAGGCTAGTTCCTTCCTTACAGGAATACCGATGGCCCATAAAGATATCTTCTGCACAAAACATTCGACGACGACATGTGGATCGAAGATGCTTGAAAATTTTGCAGCCCCTTACGACGCCACGGTAGTTAGAAAGTTAGATGATGCGGGTATGGTCTGCATAGGCAAAACTAACATGGACGAATTCGCAATGGGTTCGTCAAATGAGAGCAGTTTCTTTGGCGCCGTCCATCATCCATGGGACTCCGACTACGTCCCTGGCGGTTCATCGGGCGGTTCAGCGGCAGCCGTAGCGAAAGGCTATGTGCCATTTGCCACTGGCACGGACACAGGTGGTTCAATCAGACAGCCATCCGCTTTCTGCGGTGTGACCGGCTTAAAACCAACCTATGGCAGTATTTCTCGATTCGGGATGGTTGCCTTCGCCTCTAGCTTGGATCAAGCGGGCCCGATTGGGTTATCGGCATTAGACTTGGCTCATTCATTTGCATTCATGGCAGGCTTCGACAAGAGAGACTCCACCTGCGCAAAGCGTCGAGACGATTGGTTGGACAGAATAAAATCCGAAGGATTCACACCCGGGCATTCTCCAAAGAAAATAGGCCTGCCGCGTGGCCGGATATTTAATGAAATCTCATATCAGAACGCCTTCGAGACAGCGCGCAGACAGCTAGAGTCATCAGGGCACTCGTTCGTCGAAGTTGATCTTCCAAACCTTGAACACGCTGTGCCAGTTTATTACGTGCTCGCAAGCGCTGAGGCGTCTACGAACCTGGCCCGGTACGATGGTGTGCGATTTGGCCATCGCTGCAATGATCCTAGAAGTCTTGAGGATTTATATAGACGATCAAGGAGTGAGGGCTTTGGCGAGGAGGTAAAAAGAAGAATTCTCACAGGCACATACACGTTATCCGTCGGATACTTTGACGACTATTATGTGAAAGCGCAAAAAATCAGACGAAAAATATCTGACGATTTTACCGCCACTTTTTCAAAAGTTGACGCCCTCATGTTACCCACAACGCCAGACACCGCATTCAAGCTTGGCTCCTTGAATGACGACCCGGTTTCAATGTATCAACAAGATTTGTTTACGGTGCCCGCAAGTCTCGCAGGCATCCCCGCATTGTCCATCCCTTGTGGCTTCCACAATGATCTACCCGTCGGTTTGCAGTTGATCGGTCCAGCCAATAGTGAAAAGACAATCCTCGAAATCGCTTGTGAGTATCAAAAAAACACAACGTGGCATCTGGCAAGACCACACTCCAACTCCGTTCTGGAGAAATTTTAAAGATGGAGTGGGAGACAGTGATTGGGCTCGAAGTGCACGTCCAATTAGCAACCACTAGTAAAATCTTTTCAGGAGCAAGCAACGAATATGGCTCCCTCGCAAATGAGAACACTTGTGAGATAGATCTCGGGCTTCCAGGGTCTTTACCAGTGCTCAATGAAAAAGCGGTGGAAATGGCCGTTAAATTTGGGTGCGCTATCTCAGCTGAAATCAACGAAATATCAATTTTCGACCGAAAAAACTACTTTTATCCTGACCTGCCGAAGGGTTATCAAATTAGCCAATTCGAAAATCCTATAGTGGGAAGAGGAAGCATCAAAATTACGGACGAAGCGGGTGCAACGAAGATAATAGGAATTACTAGGGCGCACTTAGAGGAGGATGCGGGGAAATCTATCCACGACTTATTTCAGGGAAGAACGGCCGTAGATCTAAATCGCACCGGCACGCCTTTGCTTGAGATAGTCTCGGAACCAGATATCAGATCGGCCCGAGAAGCCTCAGAATATTTTAAACAGATCCATAACCTTGCCACCTTTATCGGTATTTGCGACGGGAACCTATCTGAAGGAAGTATGAGATGTGATGCCAACGTCTCTGTTCGTCAGAAGGGAGATTCATTGCTAGGAGAAAGAACCGAGATAAAGAACATCAACTCTTTCAAATTTGTGGAAAGAGCGATCGAACTCGAGATAGAGAGACAGATTGATGTTTTAGAAGATGGTGGAGAAATTGTCCGCGAAACAAGGCTTTTTGATCCCGATAAAGACGAAACGCGGTCTATGCGTTCAAAGGAACTCAGCGAAGATTATCGATACTTCCCAGACCCAGATCTATTGCCTTTAGTTCTCAGCCGCGAAGAAATTGAAAAGATTAAATCTGAACTACCAGAACTGCCGCAGCAAAGAGAAAAAAATTATCAGAGCAGGTTCGGGCTCAGCGGTTACGACTCGAAACAATTAAGTGTCGATCGAAGCAAGTCAGATTTTTTCGAGGAATTAGCAAAAGCATCTGGACTTCCAAAGCTGTCAGCCAACTGGGTTAACAGCAACCTTTCGAGCCTTTTAAACGAGAAAGGTCTCGGTTTTGATCAAACTCCCATTTTACCATCTTTGTTGGCTGAGATATTGATTCGAATTGATGACGGAACTATATCTTCGACATCAGGAAAAAAGCTGTTCAGAGCGTTTTGCGAGACACCACCAGAAATACCTGAGATCGATGATCGCATTGATGAGATGGGTTTGAGACAGATAGGTGGAACTGATGGGCTAAAGGATATCGTTTTGGATATTCTGAAAGAGCATCCGACTCAATTAGCAGAATTACTTAAGGGCAAACAAAAAGTACTTGGGTTTCTCGTGGGACAAGTAATGAAGAAAACAAAAGGCGCAGCTAATCCAAAAGAAGTCAACGAAATCATTCAAGGAGAAATTAAAAAGGGGTGAGGCTGTATATCATCAGCAAAAAAAGATATAAACAGTACGCAATATAAGGGGAAAATTAGGGGAATTCGTAATGAAAGTTAAGCCACTTCCCGCGGTACCGTATATAAAAATTCCTGACGAAGGAGAGCCTTATCTTGAAGGCTACAAATGCGGATCCTGCGGTGCAACATTTTTGGGAGAGAGAGCTACCTGTTCGAAATGTGGAGCTCGTGATCAAATGTCTACGACGACTCTTCCTACGAGGGGAAAGCTGTACTCGTATTCAATTGTCTACAGATCGTTTCCGGGAATTGACGTTCCCTATATAAGCGCCATAGTGGATTTGGAAGATGGCACGGCTATAAAAGGGAACCTTATTAACATTGATCCTGATCCCGCATCGATCGAGTTTGACATGCCGGTAGAGGTGATATTCGCAGACGCGCTGGGCAGAAAAGATCAAGAAGGCAATTCTTACTTGTCTTACTTTTTCCAGCCAGCTTCTTAGAGTTTTTATCGAAATAGTAAACGGAGTATTAAAATGACAGATGCATATATTGTCGGCGTAGACATGATTAAGTTTGGGAGATTTCCTGATAAAACGGTTCCCCAAATTGGAGCTGAGGCAGCCTTAATGGCCCTCGATGACTGCGGTCTTCAAATCCAAGATATGGAAGCGTTGTATTGCGGCAACCTGGGCCAAGCTTCTGCTATGGTCGGACAAAGAGTGCTGCAGGAAATAGGTCAAACCGGGATACCAGTTGTAAACGTCTCAAACGCCTGTGCAACAGGCGCGACAGCCTTCAGAGAAGCTTGGGCGTCAGTCAAAGCAGGATTGTACGACTGCGTGCTCGCGGTCGGGGTAGAACAAATGGGCAAGGGACTACTCGGTGGGGCAGGAGGCAAAACGGGCATACCCAAAGAGGGCCTATTAGGATCTGGCACCATGCCCGCCGTATTTGCTGAGGCAGGAATGGAGCATGCGAGAAAACATGGAACCACCTTTGAGCAGTTTGCGAAGGTCTCTGTTAAGAACCATCACCACTCAACTTTGAACCCTAAGGCTATGTATCAAATAGAAACCCCGCTTGAAGAGGTTATGAACGCTGAAATGATCTCATATCCCAATACGAAGCTGATGTGTTCAGTAAATGTTGATGGCTCTGCCGCCGCGGTGATCTGCTCAGAGTCCAAAGCGAGGGAGCTTGGGCTGATGAAGAGGGCCATAAAGGTCCGCGCTTCCGTATTGACGTCCGACCCATGGCAAGAAAGGGACTTGGTAATGCCCGACGTCAACTCTTGTACTCGCAAGGCAGCGAAGGCCGCATATGAAATGGCAGGTATAGGGCCTGAAGATGTCGACTTAGTGGAGTTGCATGACTGTTTCGCAACTGCAGAAATTCTGCATTACGAAAATTTGGGGCTATGTGGGGATGGTGAAGCTGGCAAGTTGATTGATGATGGCGACGTAGCCCTTGGGGGAAGAATTCCAGTAAACGTATCTGGAGGACTGTTATCAAAAGGACACCCTCTAGGAGCTACAGGTATAGCTAATATTTATGAGGTCAGCACGCATTTGAGAGGAGAAGCTGGAGCCAGGCAGGTTGAGGGTGCAAAAATCGGCCTTACTCACGTAATAGGACTTGGTAGCGCCTGCGGGATTCATGTTCTAGAGAAGGCTAGCTAGATCAACTAATAATCTCGACTAACCAAAATAATAAGCCGGCTAGAAGCCGGCTTATTATTTTGAGGAACTAGAAAACGATGCGAATCGGAATTGTCAGTGATACCCACAACAACATAAAAAACGTAAAAAAAGTCATCGAGCTTTTTAACATCTCCAGAGTTGAGAAGGTAATTCACACAGGAGATATTACTCAACCTAAAGTCTTAACTCAGTTTAAAGATCTTCAAGCTCCGCTATATGGAGTTTTTGGTAACAATGACCAAGAACGTGCTGGCTTAGAGCAAGAAATAGAGGCCAGAGGCTTTTACTTTCAAGACCCACCCTTGTTGCTGAATTGGAAGGAGAGGGACATTATCGTTGTCCACGACCCACTCGAGTTTGAGGGGCACTTAAACGGGCAAGACCTCGCGATACATGGCCACACTCATCGTTATCGAAAAGAACAAATAGATGGGACGCTTTTCTTTAACCCTGGAGAAAGCGCCGGGATGATGGAGGGTCGCAACGCCATAGGCATCGTGGATCTGAAAACCATATCAGCTGAGATACAGCTTTTTTAAAGTAGAAACTGCTTATTTATTCTTAAACCCGGCGAGTATCTCGGTGATTCTCCGCGCGTTCACGCCGAGATCCGACTGTCCAACACGCGAGATACTGCGTACATCGACTAGAACCTTAGATGCTTCAATGGGCCTTATCCGAATAACGACATCATCCTTAAAGCCAAACCAGAACGTCGTATCAGTAGCCTCTATTACACCATCGACCACGTCCAGAGAGGCGAGGTCCATGCCCATATTCTGAACGATTTCAGCCGCTTCTTTTGCCCTATCGCTAATGGTGCCATTCAAGGTTTTAGTTGTTATCCATGGATACGCCAACTGCTGCTGCGGACCGAGCACTTCCGAATCGTAAACAAGAGGATTCGCGCCACTTTCAACTCTCTCCGCAATCAACTTCCGAAATTGGGGAGGATCAACAATGTCAGTACTTATGTTGTGAATGGGTGGAACTGACGCGACGCTTCCCACTTGGACTCCTACTACTGAGAGGACCAACGAGCTTACAATTAACGCGAGTACAGTGGCATTTCTTTCAAGCGCGGAAGAATTTTTTATTGCAACCAGGAAGCCTACAACAGAGCCAATCAGGGCAATCGCGGTAATCAATGTTCCAGCCCCTAGGAAAATAAATCCGACACCAAAATCCCAAGCTCCAAACCGGGTTCCTAGAGCGCCAAACGGAAGAAGTAAAGTCCCGAAAGCAGCGGCATAAAGGACGGCAAGCGCCCACGTCTTTGGTCCCCTTTTTCCCCCTTCACCCATGCCTACTATCTCTAGATCTAAAACAGACCTATTATTACGCATTGGATGGAATCTTGTAAGGTAAAGATACCCACGAATCTCAAGCTGGAACTCCGAACCGCTTACCATAAAGATTTTTATTCTGAACCATAGAGTTTCAAAAAAGGTAGAGAATTTTGACCGCAGAAAATATGGACGAGTTAGTGAGTCTCGCAAAGCGAAGAGGCTTTATATTTCAATCCAGCGATATTTATGGGGGTTTACAAGGTGTCTACGACTACGGTCCTCTCGGTGTTGAATTAAAAAATAATTTGAAGGCAGCCTGGTGGAGATCAATGGTCTATGATCGGGACGATGTCGAGGGACTTGACGCTGCAATCTTAACCAATCCCCTGACTTTGAGACACTCCGGGCATGAAGATACTTTTAGCGACCCTCTGGTCGATTGTAAGAACTGTAAAGCAAGATTTAGAGCGGACCACCTCGAGAGTGACGTATGTCCAAGTTGCGGTAGTAAGGAACTAACAGAACCGCGACCCTTCAATCTGATGTTTCAAACCCAAGTGGGTCCCGTTGCCGATGGCCAAAACTTTGCCTACCTGCGGCCAGAAACCGCACAGGCTATCTTTACAAATTTCAAAAACATAATGGACTCAACCTCTCCGAAACTTCCTTTTGGAATCGCACAGATAGGCAAAGCATTTAGGAATGAGATCACGCCACGAAACTTCATATTCCGCGTTCGCGAATTCGAGCAGATGGAATTGGAGTTTTTCGTAAAACCGGGCACTGATGAAGAATGGCATAACCGCTGGGTAGCTGATCGTCTTGACTGGTGGGAACGACAAGGCATACCAAAAGATTCGATAGAACTCTTAGAGGTTCCCGGGGATGAGTTGGCGCACTACAGCAAAGCGACAACTGATCTTATGTATCGGTTTCCACATGGTCTAGAGGAGTTGGAGGGCATCGCAAATAGAACAGACTTTGATTTAGGCTCGCATACGAAAAATCAGGAAGAATTTGAAATCCACGCACAGGTAAAAGAGAACAAGGACTCAAACAACAAACTTGCAGTGCATGACCTTGAGACGAAAAAGTGGGAAATCCCCTTTGTAATTGAACCATCTGCAGGAGTTGATCGTGGAGTTCTTGCCGTGCTGAACGAGGCTTTCAAAAAGGAGTCACTAGAAGACGGGTCGGAAAGAATCGTGATGCAGTTCAAACCTCACTTAGCACCTATCAAAGCAGCCGTGCTGCCGCTAAAACGAAACAACAAGGACATCGTAATAAAAGCGGGACAGATAAAACGACAGCTATCACGACTAGGCCTTGGCCGAATCGTTTATGAAGATACAGGGAATATTGGTAAAGGCTATCGTCGTCACGACGAAGCGGGTACGCCCTTCTGCATAACAATAGACTTTCAAACGATCGAGCAAGATGGAACAGTCACAATCAGAAATCGGGACACAATGAAACAAGAGCGAGTTAGTGAGGAGGACTTAGCAGACTTTATGCTTAACCATATTAATAATATGCCTGAGTAAGCCGCTTATATGTCTCTGGAGCAATGGCTGGTACTAGTCCTTTTGCTCATCGCTGGGGCCGCAAGCCCAGGACCTAGTTTGGCGCTGATTTCCAGGACGGCTATTCAAGGGGAAACAAAGCTTGGGTTACTAGCCTCTCTCGGACACGGGCTCGCTATTTCGATATATGCTTTTTTAGCGGTTGGAGTTACCGCATTTTCTAAATCAGACTTAGAGCAGTTCTCGCCAATTATTCGGATTATCGCCGTAATCTTTTTGTTCTATCTAGGAATATCTATGTTTGCCGCGGGAATGAAAGAAAAAATTAAGCCCGCATTCTTATCAAGGGAGGATGAAAAAGCTGGCCTTCGAAATCAAACTCGAGCATTCACTAGTGGCTTTCTTATCGCTTTTTTGAACCCAAAAGTTGCCTTCTTTTTTCTTGCAGTTTTCAATTCTACAATACCGCCCGACATTACCCTCACCACTGCATGGACTATTGCTTTCCTCGCAGGCCTCATAGACGGGGGATGGTACGCATTAGTTAGTCTCTTGGTTTCATTGAAAGTCTTTCGAACACTTCTGGGCAACAAAACAGCTGAGTTGGACATAATCTTTGGAACAATCCTTATAATCGCAGCAATATCACTGATTACTGAGATATTAAGTTAGAACGGAGAGACCGAATATCTTTTTCAAAAATTAGAGTGACATGCGGTCTAGGCAGTGTCGTAAGCTAAAAAAATTTTTTAGTAATTTGGTGGGCCCACCAGGACTCGAACCTGGGACCAATGGATTCACATAATCAACGTCTTTCAACGTTGTGCGGACTATCTCATCACCCACGCCTTGATTCCTTCCAGAATCTTTCGTTTGGGTGCGGGACGCTCTAGCCTGTCATTAAGGACACTCAGAGATTCAATCTCCAGTCCTCAGGTAGTCTCTGCACCTTCCGGCGGTGCACCGCCGGCTTGGCTCAAGGTTGCCAACCTCCGAATATTCATCCGCAGGCTAAGGTTTCCTTGAATTCATCCCGTTCATCCTGACTCTTTCGAGCTCAGG
This sequence comes from uncultured Gammaproteobacteria bacterium, assembly GCA_913051785.1. Classification (GTDB taxonomy): domain Bacteria; phylum Pseudomonadota; class Gammaproteobacteria; order Pseudomonadales; family Azotimanducaceae; genus UBA4421. The sequence goes on along the minus strand of CAJXCK010000010.1, from coordinate 9,210 downwards.
CGCACCATTTTGATGAGTCCACTGCTCTAACCAACTGAGCTATAGGCCCTTAACACGCAAATTCCATTGCGCTTTATGTATTTTTACCTCCTTCTGAAGTCTCGTCCAGAAAACTCTTTAGATGCTCAGATCTACTCGGATGTCTCAGTTTTCTCAACGCTTTTGCCTCGATCTGTCGAATTCTCTCTCTGGTGACATCAAACTGTTTTCCAACCTCCTCTAGAGTGTGGTCAGTGTTCATATCAATACCAAACCGCATCCTCAAAACTTTTGCTTCGCGAGCTGTCAATCCACCTAAAATATCTTTCGTCGCCTCTCGAAGCCCTTCTCCAGTAGCGAGTTCAATTGGGGAGCCGATTTGTGGATCTTCAATAAAGTCTCCCAAATTCGAATCTTCATCATCACCAATGGGGGTCTCCATCGAGATAGGTTCCTTCGCGATCTTTAACACTCGGCGGACCTTATCTTCCGGCATTTCCATCCTATCTCCCAACTCCTCGGGAGTAGGTTCTCGACCCATCTCTTGCAGCATTTGTCTGCTTATTCGATTCAATTTGTTGATAGTTTCTATCATATGAACAGGTATTCTGATCGTCCTTGCTTGATCAGCAATCGACCTAGTTATGGCTTGCCTTATCCACCATGTTGCATAGGTTGAAAACTTATAACCACGACGGTATTCGAACTTGTCCACCGCCTTCATCAAGCCTATGTTCCCTTCCTGGATGAGGTCCAAGAACTGGAGCCCTCTATTTGTGTATTTCTTGGCAATGGAAATGACCAACCTTAGATTGGCTTCCACCATATCCTTTTTCGCCCTGCGTGCTTTAGCCTCACCCAGAGATACCTGTCTGTTTATCGTTTTTAATTCTTTAATCGTTAGTCCCAATGCTTTGACCAAGTTCTTGAGACGTTTTTGATGACGCGCAATCTCTCCACGAGATTTTTCTATTCTACCCGAATAGTCTTTCTTTGCTTTGGAAAATTTATTTATCCAGGTAACGCTGAGCTCTTTATCTAAATATTCTGATCTGAATAAATCCCTAGGAACACCACAATCTTTTACCACAACGGACATTATTGCCCTCTCGTGCTTCCTAGAAAGGCCATGAGCGTCTTTCGCCATCTCTACCATTTTATCGAAATATTTTGGCGTCAATTTGAAACACGAGTAAGCCTCAGCCAATTTAGGGGCATAATCAATTAGTTCTGTACTATTAGCTCCCTTTTCATCGAGAATTTTTTGGTATTTGTTGTAATTCCTTTTTAGTGCCGAAAACCTTTTCTTCGCCTCTATGGGGTCAGGACCCTTCTGTTCTTCTTCGTCATCATCATCGTCGATTTCAGGCGCTGCATCTCCAGGTTGCGTTGCAGCTGGCACTTCATCTGTCGGATCAAGATACCCAACAAGAAGATCAGACAATTTGTCCTCACTGACGCAGTGAGTGTAAGAGTCCAGCAGAAAATCAACCGTTCCAGGAAAAAAAGCTAACGCCCTTAGAACATCCCTAATACCTTCTTCTATTCTCTTTGCGATAGCAATCTCGCCTTCCCTTGTTAGAAGCTCGACTGTTCCCATTTCGCGCATGTACATTCGTACCGGGTCGGTCGTCCTGCCAACTTCGTTTTCTACTGCAGCGAGCGCCGCAGCGGCCTCCTCTGCAGCAAGCTCATCAGCCGTATTCTCCTCGTTAGTCAGGAGGTCATCTGCGTCCGGAGCAGTTTCATGGACCGTTATGCCCATGTCGTTGATCATGCGGACGATGTCTTCGATCTGCTCGGGATCAGATATCTCATCCGGCAAGTGATCGTTAACTTCGCCAAAAGTCAGATAGCCCTGCTCTTTTCCTTTAGCTATGAGCTCCTTCAGTCTAGATTCTTGTTGCGCTGTATCGATTTCTTTAGCCATATTTCCTCGATTATTCAAAAACCGGACCTTGAGCCTTCATTATCTAAACAGAGCTCCTTGGACGAAAACAGGCCGTCCATTAGGTCAGCTGGGATTTTGATCTGGGGTGTCACTCTTATGTTCTGTTTTTCGCGTTTCCTAGGAGGCGAGCGATTATACCTGCCACATCTCCATCAAGCCACTACAAGTTATTAACCTTTCAATTATTTACTGTTCCTTCTTCTCCTCGGTCGTTAATATGTTTCTTAAGCCTCTCAACTTCCGCGTTTGCTTCCCGCAAACCTAGCCAACGACCAACTCCCTCCAGGAACTGTATCTCTTGTTCATCTACTCCAAGCACTTCTTCAAAGTTAGCCAAAGCGACAACCTTATCCACATCCTCAGCGTCAGGCCATCTGCTAATCAGCTCCTCAGGCAACAGATTGGGGTCACGTGAGATTATTGTCTCAACCTTAAAAAAAAGATCCGATTCATTTCCAAGAGCGGCCAAAGCATCGCGATCCTCGATACTCAGGACTTTTAACAATTCGGGTCTCCGTACAAGCATGCCAGCCAGCCTTTCCGATAATTTCTGAACTGGTTGAGAAAAATCACGTCTTACTTGGATCGGTTTCGAAGCACCTCGGGGCTGCGGCTTTGATAAGTCCAAACCTGTAAGCTCGCCTAATCTAGCCAACAAAACATCTCTCGCGAGTTTAGAGTTCACTCTGTCTATCAATGGCCTCGCCAAACCTGCTAATGCGACTTTGTCATCCAGCAAGGAGAGATCCAAATTTGACCCTAAACTCGAGAACAGATATTCGAATCCGGGCGTCGAAGATTGAACTAGCTCTAGAAATCTATCAGATCCATTTCTATTCACAAAAGAATCAGGGTCCTCACCATTAGGCAAAAATATAAAATGAATTCGCTTTTTTTCATCAAGAAAGGGCAGAGCTGCCTCTAAAGCTCTGAATGCTGCACTCCTGCCAGCCTCGTCTCCGTCGAAACAACATACAATCTCTCTGCTATACCTGTACATTTTCCTCAAATGATCTTCCCCTACGGCTGTCCCGAGGGTCGCTACGACATTTCGTATGCCATGCTGCGCTAGGGCGATCACGTCCATGTATCCTTCAACGAGTATGAGCCTGTCTAATCGCTGGTTTCCTTTCCTAGCTTCGAATAAACCGTAGACTTCCTTGCTTTTAGAAAAGAGCTTCGTCTCGGGAGAGTTCAGATATTTAGGTGTTCCATCCCGGAACACTCGACCACCAAAACCAATCGTTTTGCCTCGAATATTCCTAATTGGGAACGTTATCCTCCCCCTGAATCGATCATAATGCCGACCTCTGTCATTAGTCGTAGTCAATCCACTATTCAGCAGCACCTGGGCAGAGAAACCATCTTTCTCTAATTTTGACGATAGATGCTGCCACTCATCGGGCGCATAACCCAGTCCGAAATCCCTAGCTATCTCACCGCTGATACCGCGGCGTTTGAGATATGAGATCGCTTCGCTCGAATTTCGAAGATTATCTTTAAAGATCTGGACAGCCGACTCAAGCGCGTGCAGCTCTTTAGTTTGCTCTGGAGCCGAGTCACGCTTACCCCTCTCTCTAGGCACATCTCTTCCAAGATGCTTTGCCAGTGCTTCAATCGCTTCAACAAAATCAAGATTTTCATACTTCATCAAAAACGTAAGAACGGTGCCACTCTCTTTGCAACCAAAACAATGAAAGAACTGTTTTTCAGGACTTACGGAGAAGGATGGTGTTTTTTCGTTATGGAAAGGACACAAACCTTGAAAGTTCCTACCGGCCTTTTTTAGCTCAAGCCTACTGCCAATGATCTCTACAATATCCGCCGATTCGATGAGATCATTTATAAAAGTTTGAGGGATCAGGCCAGACACACAAAAAGCTCGATATGGTATTCCTATACTATAGGCTGAAGGGATGGTGCCTAACTAGGGCTTAATCCTTATTTCGCCGAGAGTAACGATTTGACTATTTGACTAGCTTTTCCCATGTCTATCCGAGGATCACCCGCGCTTTTCAACTCTTTCATTGCGGCACCCATATCGCTTGGACCACTCAGACTAAGTTTTTCTATCAATTTAGCAATTAGCTCAGTCAATTCACTGTCCGAAAGTTTTGCTGGCAAAAATTCTTCGATTACTGCTATCTCTGCTGATTCTACATCAGCCAGATCGTTTCTATCAGCTTTCCTAAACTGATCAAGCGAGTCTTTCCTTTGCTTTAACATCTTTTCAAGGATTGCTATCAAATCTAATTCAACTGGAGTTTGGCGCTGATCCACCTCAAAGCGTTTGAATTCGGAGGAGATCATCCTCAAGGTGCCCAAACGAGGCTTGTTCCTGTCTCGCATCGCTTGTTTGGTTTCGAAGATAAGTTTCGTTCTAAGGTCTTGCATGTCAATCTTATCTTATAGGACTATGAGAACGCTAACCGTTCTAATCTAACCGTCCTAATTCTGAGATAACCTGGCAGGGAGGGGATTCCGTTAGTAGTTCCTGTCGAATCTCCGAGTTTCTCTCATTACCTTCTTGATATGCCGTTTGACAGCAGCAGCTGCTTTTCTCTTTCTCACAGCAGTGGGCTTTTCATAGAACTCTCTACGCCTGACCTCAGATAAAACACCCGCCTTTTCACATGATCGTTTAAAACGTCTTAAAGCAATGTCAAACGGCTCGTTCTCTTTCACTCTGACATATGGCATAACAAATGGTTCCCAAAACGGAGGAAGGATGGTACACACGGATTCTCCAGTTCGCAATAGACGGCTGTAAAATCATCTCACCAGTTTAAAATTATCAAACGGAGCCACAATTTTCCTATGCTGATACTTGGGATCGAGACATCTTGCGACGAGACGGGCCTAGCTCTCTACGATAGTGAACACGGCTTAATAGACCATGTTCTCCATAGCCAAACCGACATTCACAAAGATTACGGTGGGGTGGTACCCGAGCTCGCCTCGAGAGACCACATTAGAAAGATCAGCCCTCTGACCAAATTGATACTAGCCAATAATCAGAAAAAATTAACCGATCTACAAGGCATCGCTTATACGTCCGGTCCGGGACTAATGGGCGCACTGCTAATCGGAGCAACATTCGCAAAAACTCTGGCTCTGTCTTTGCAAATACCTTCGCTTTCCATTAATCACATGGAGGCCCACCTCCTTGCCCCAATGATGGAGAAGAAACCTCCGCCGTTTCCGTTCGTCGCTCTCTTGGTGTCTGGCGGCCACACCCAAATAGTGAATGTGAAAGCTCTCGGGGAGTATGAATTAATGGGTGAGTCAGTGGATGACGCTGCTGGAGAAGCTTTTGATAAAACGGCCAAAATACTTGGCCTGGGTTATCCAGGAGGCCCACAAATCGCTGCGGCTGCAAGTGCGGCACGACAAAAATTGTCGAGTGGGGCGCCAGCCCGATTTAGATTTCCAAGGCCAATGACTGATCGGCCAGGGCTAAACTTGAGCTTCAGCGGACTCAAAACTTTCGCTCAAAATACCATAAAGGAATGCGGAACTCTGAGCGACAAAGACATAGAGGACATCTCTCTCGCCTTCGAAGATGCCGTGGTTGAGACGTTAAAAATCAAATGTGAGCGCGCCCTGAAAGAAACAGGGATCGATCACTTAGTTATCGCGGGTGGAGTCAGCGCAAATCAACATCTACGAAAGTATTTAGAAAACGAACTTAGCGCCACCATTTACTATGCTTCACCAGAGTTCTGCACCGATAATGGAGCCATGATTGCTCATGCCGGGGCACTTAGGATGTCTGGTCAAAAACAAGAGCGCGATCTATCGCTGGAAATCAAAACCACGCCTCGTTGGAACATCGAAGCACTCCACAACTTTACAGAGAGTATCTGAGGTGGCCAAAGACATCATCCAAATCGCTGGTCTTGAGATCACCGCGATAGTGGGGATTTTGGAAGCAGAGAGAGTAAAAGAACAAAAGATTCTGTTAGATTTAGAAATTCATACCGATATCCGTCCTGCTGCTCGAAGCAAAGTGATCGGAGATACCGTAGATTATTCTTACTTGGCCAAGGAGGCCGAGCGAATAATTCGAAATGGCAAGTATCTCCTTCTCGAAACGTTGGCTGAAAATGTATGCGATTACTGCTTAAAGCAGCCTAGGGTCTCTAGCGTCGACTTATCAGTAAAAAAACCCGACGCACTGTCAAAAGCAGAATTTGTTGGAGTTAGAATTCATCGCTCGAACTGATCTTGAAGAACTTTAAGTCGAGCATGCTTTATCCCTTCTCCTTTATCTCGACCTAACAACGAAGACGTTTCTTTCTCTATGATTTCTTTGTGTTCTTTAATTACATCAAGATCGCGACTTGATTTTGAACGCCACTCAGCGCGTAAAGACTCATCTTGAATCAAATCAAGAAGAAAAAAGAGTCTGAAAGGATCATGCAGAGCCTTTAGTGCGACCAGGTGATCATAATAAACTGCAAGGCTAGCCTCGTTTGGCGAGTCGGCATTGAAATACTCCAGATGGCGCACTCGATCCAGAGCTGCCTGAGAAAACTCTTTAGGAATCTTTAACATATCCGAAAAAGTTAGTATTTCATCCTCTAAGAGCGGCAATAGTGCAAACCTCTCTATCGCACTTCCGGGCGCAATTTTAAAGGTCTTGCCACTAAAGACGCCAAACCAAGGGTCGTAGGCTTGCACATTAGAAAGAGTCTCGAACCACCTGTTCGGCTCTGGCGCTTTAAGCGCTTTCAGGAACTCCTGCCAGATACGTTCACCACTTAACTCGTCGAGACTTTCAAATCTGTGCATTTCTTTCATGAGAAATGAGGTTTCTTCAGCTATCGAGAAGCCGGGTAACTGAGAGGCAAACCTAGCTACACGGAAAAATCGCAACGGATCTTCTATGAAGGCATCACTCACATGTCTGAGTACCTTGTTGGACAAATCTTCGAGGCCGTTGTAAGGATCAAAAAAATCGCCGCCAGGGGATACAGCGATCGCATTGATAGTGAGGTCTCGCCTCGATAGATCCTGCAAAAGAGTGATGTCGGCTGAGGCAGATATCTCAAACCCGGTGTGACCTAGACCTTGCTTTTTCTCTGTTCTCGCCAACGCATATTCTTCCCCCGTATCTGGGTGCAAAAATACAGGAAAAGATTTGCCGATTTTTTTAAAGCCACGCTCCAACATTTGCTCCTCATTGGCACCTACAACGACATAATCCCTGTCTGAGTTTTCTCTTTTTAGAACCTGATCTCTAACTGCTCCTCCAACCAAAAAATATTTCAAATCGTCCACGAAAAATAACTCTTAAAATTATGTCACGCTCGGCCGTTTTGCTTCTTGAAAATGAAATTCACCTGTTTCGAGACAGTAAGCAGTTAACCTCCTGCCCCAAACACAACCAGTATCTAATGCTATGAAATCAGTATCCCCGGTTTCGCCTTCCAGTGAAGCCCAGTGCCCAAAAAGTATTTTGGTATCTCGAGTCTTTTTGAAAGAGTTGTATCTAAACCAGGGAATCAAGTTATTCGGTGATTCATCTAACGGACCCTTATAATCGAAATTCAGTGCCCCATTTTTGGTGAGCATTCGCATTCTGGTGAAACAGTTGATAATAAAACGTAGCCTCTGAATGCCCCTTAAATCATCATGCCAGGTGATGGGTTCATTACCATATAAATTCTTGAATAAGACCCGAGGAGAAATCTCTCCTCGACCCTGAAATACGAGTTCTACCTCACTCGCTAGTTCTCTTGCTGTTTTTAAATCCCACTCGGGGTATACACCTGCATGGACCATCGCTACGTTTAACTCTTCTTCAATAAACATAAGGCGTTGCCTCAAGAGCCAGTCTGCGAGTTCCTGAATTTCACCCGACTCCAGTAAAGAATCAAACGTATCTGAGTTCTTGATTCCATGGCCACCAATAACGATAGCAAGCAAGTGAAGATCATGATTACCCAAGACGATCTCACACTGATCCGAGAATCCACGTATAAATCTCAACGTTTCGAGAGAGTGAGGTCCTCTATTTACTAGATCCCCTGCCAATAAAAGCTTGTCGGAGGGACCGAAATTGATTTTTTCGAGTAGATCCCTAAATTCCTGATAACAGCCCTGCAAATCTCCTACCGCATAAGTCGCCAAATCAAATTCACCTAAAAAAGACTGGATTCACAAAAGTGCCCGAGACAACTTCAAGTAATCCTTTTCACCGAGCTGGTCTGGCCTCGATGTTGGTCGAATCTGAAGCGCTTCCCAATCTACTGAATAATCCTTGAAAACGTTTTGCAAAGTCTTTCTCCGCGCCGAGAACGCCACATTTAGTATCGCGCTGAGATTGTTTGGAATGCTCTGATTTTCCTGATCTTCCCGAGGCGTTATTCTCAAGACAGAGGACATGACTTTAGGAGGTGGCGAAAAGCTTTCAGGGTGCACATCAAAAAGCAACTCAGCTTCCATAAACAGTTGCGAATAAATACTCAACTTACTCCACTGCTTTGATCCTTTCGAAGCGATTAAGCGAGAGGCTAGCTCCTTTTGAAACATAAAAATCATCGAACCAATAACGCCAGGATTCGTCCTCAAAAACTCGATCATTTTCATCAAAAGTGGGCTGGAAATATTGTAGGGAAGGTTACCGATAATCTTCCAGTTAGTTTTCGCGGACTCCCTATTGTTTTCTACTGCGAGAATCTGCTCTAAGTCTGCCTTTAGAATATCTTCGCAATGAACTTTAATATCTGGATAACTTTCCCTGAGAAAAGCTACCAAATCCCTATCTATCTCAACGCCAACGTAATCAACATCTTCAAGCTGGGCCAAATGCCTCGAGATGGCTCCCCTTCCCGGACCGATTTCAAGTATTCGATCGCCTCTAGATGGACCGATTGCCCTCAACAAGCTCCCGATCACGATAGAATCTGAGAGAAAATGTTGTCCAAATCTTTTCCTAACGTGCGCCATCTTAGTTCGCGTGGGAACCGGCCCCAGTTTTCAAAATGCGTCCCGCTAGTTTTATAGCCTCCCGAAAACTACTACTGTCTGCGACCCCTCTTCCCGCCAGCTCAAGAGCCGTTCCATGATCGACAGACGTTCTTACGAACGGTAAGCCCAGGGTAATATTGACAGCTCTACCAAAACTCGAATATTTCAAGACGGGCAGTCCCTGATCATGGTACATCGCCATAACAGCGTCTGCCTCATCAAGGTACTTTGGCGTGAAGAGGGTGTCCGCGGGTAAAGGCCCTAGCAAGTCCAAGCCTCTCTCCCTAAGTGATTCGCAAACAGGA
>CAJXCK010000009.1 GCA_913051785.1 uncultured Gammaproteobacteria bacterium | reverse complement strand
AGCTATCGGTCCTCCAGGAGTTCGTTCACAAGGACATACGAACCAAAATATTGAGGCACTAATAGCACCCACTAGAACCAACAGCGCAGAACTAAATGCAAAAATACTATTTTTTTTATTCATCCATCTAACCCCTCTATGAATTGCAACCAGAAATCCTACTCAACATAATTGCCCATCATTCTGCCTTCTCTAGGAAATCTTATGAACCAGAAATTGGTCGACGCACTTTGGAAACTTCAGCTAGATCCAGGCGGTACTCCAAACGCTGAAGTAATAAAACAAAATATCTCGGCTGAGGAGGGGCAGTGGATACAGCTTGAAATATTGGAACGTTGGTTGAACGATGGTAAAACGCTAGGAGGCTGGAAGATCGGAATGACTTCCGGAGAGTCAAGGGACGCTTTGGGACCAGGCGTAAGGCCATTCGGTTTTCTGTTGAAAGAGCGATTGTTAAATAATCGGGCGCAGATCCTCAGAGATCAGCTTTATAGAGGTGGCGTTGAAAATGAATTATGTTTTTTTGTTGGCCCATCTGAAGGATCAGATGAGACAGCTGGGGGATTACCTAACATCGCTGGGTGCGCGGCTGGCTTCGAAATAAACCAGAAACGTTTACCACCTGGTTGTCCGGCAGGCGTGAGAGTTGGTGATAACCTTTCAAACTGGGGCGTTGTGGCAGGCCACGCGGTAGAAGTACCTAAGAATTTGGAAGATCTCTCTGTGACCTTATTCAAGACCGAACCGGAAGGAAGGGGCAAAGAATTGGAGATCGGTCGGGTAAAAAGCAGTGGTCATATCGACGATCACTTTGATTCATTGAGGGTACTGGCAAAAAGGCTAGAGGCATTCGGACATCGATTACAGGAAGGACAGTGGGTAATTACTGGCGCGTACGAAAAACATCCATTTGAAGTTGCCCACTTCAGAGGTCACTTCGATCTCGAAATCGGAGATGTCGAGGTATCGCTGACGTCTACACAACAGTGATAAAGCTCTATAAGCTTACTCTTCGATTATCAGAGTGTTTGAGAGCGAATCATTGAGCGACAAAACTGGAAAAGAACCGGCCTTGAATACGCTGCTAGGAAGAGATATCGCGATTGTCTTAGCGGCATTTTCCTTGTGGGCTGCCAGCGACGCTTGGTTTCAAGTAACTGGACTATTTTTCGCAGAATTAATCAGTGCAGCTAACGCGCTATTGGTTGGCTACGTGCTTGGGGCAATCTTTCACGAATGGGGACACTACGCGGGCGCAAGATTCTCCAAATCCGTTGCGCCAAGATTCATCCCTAACAATATTACCACACTCTTTCGATTCAACTTTGACTTTGATCAGAACAACTCCTACCAATTTCATTGTATGAGCTTTGGCGGATGGATAGCGCATTGGACAATTCTACTGGTGCTTTTCTGGGTACTGCCATTAGATACTTTAGGGCGCAGCGTTCTAGTGGCCTCACTTTTCGGCTTTGTCATTTTCGCAACCGTTATTGAGATCGGAATACTAAAAAAGACCTTCGCTGGACGAGCGCCCAAAGAAGCGCTTTCTGAATTGTCGAAAGGGAATTTTCAAACTGCTTCCTTTTTTGGTGCTGGAAGTGGCCTTATGGCCGCGGTAATCTTTACTTAATAAAGCCTAACTAGCCGAGACGGATATTATGAAAAGAGAGAAGCAAATCTCAATTTTAAAAGAGCTGATGCGTCAGCTAGACGAGAAAGTTAACGTCGATGCTGGAGTTCAATACCGAAACCCGGCCTCGAGTTATACGTGCAAGGACCTTGCAGCAAAAGAGTGGAAGACTTTCTTCCAAAATCACCCCCAAATTATCGGTCTGTCTGGTGACCTACCAGAACCGGGTTCATACCTAACGATTGAGGACTTTGGAGTCCCGGTTCTAGCGACGCGGGACAATGATGGTGAATTTCACGCATTTCTAAATGGCTGCAGACATCGAGGAGTACAAGTAGCCTCAGAACCCAGAGGCAAAGCTCACAAATTTATGTGCCCTTTCCACAATTGGACTTATTCAAACCAAGGTAATCTCGTCAATATCCCCAGGAGCCGAGACTTTGGGGATATTGATAAGAGTTGCCACGGCTTGGTTGAGCTGCCTGCCCAAGAAAAACATGGGCTTTTAGTTGTGCATCCCAATCCCAAGGGTAGCTTCGAGATAGACGACTTGTTAGGGGATTTGGCCCCTGAAATTGCTGGCTGGAATTTCGATTCTTTGGTGTACCACACGGAGTCCGTTCTGGATAACCAACTTAATTGGAAGCTGGCGAACGATACATTTGGCGAAACCTATCACTTCTCCCGTCTTCATAAGAATACGTTAGGACATATCTTCCACGGTGACGCTCTTGCATATGAGGAATATGGAAGGAATCATCGGTTCGTATTTGCGACCAAGAACATTGAAACACTCAAAGGTGTACCCGAGGAGGATTGGCAATACGGGGAAAATGCCAGCTGGCTTTACTACCTATTTCCAAATGTTCAGCTTGGAGGTGGTGGACATGACGCTAATTTAATAAAGATCTATCCAGACCCGCATAACCCTGGGCGCTCCATCACAAAGGTGAACCACTATTTCAGTCAGGAATTTATAGATTACGTTGCCGAAGTTCCTGATGACGGCAAGGGCGCTTATGAGCGCGAAAGGAACCCTTCATTGGACGCCGTGGTAGAGGTATTTGATTCAACAATCGAACAAGAAGACTATCTCATGGGCGAAACCACTCAAAAGAGTGCAGAAACTGGAATCGTAAAAGAATTTATTTTCGGACGAAACGAACCTGCTTTGCACCACTATCACAACGCATTCAGAGAAGCCTTGGAGATGCCTCCATTGGAAAAAGTGGGCTAGTCGTCTCTCTTGTGGAACGCTTTAAAGAACTCAAGTATTCGTAATCGCGCGATCGGCATAGCTGCAGTCGTAGGATCTTTACAAACCCTAATAAACCAAGGAGATTACATACTGCTCGGCACCTTCAGTTCTGAACTCCTGCCGAAAGTTTTCTTGACCTATCTCGCCACTTTCTTAGTGTCTATCTACTCCGCATCAAGACTCATGACAATCAACAACGGCAGCGATCAAACTCCGATCTAAGAGAAACCAATTGAAAGTAGATTTTCTACTGGCTGGTAAAGTTCCTCTAAATAGGCAACGTCCTCATCGGCTAATATTATTTCAGTGGCTTCCACTAAATTTTCTAATTGCTCAACTTTAGAAACGCCGACGACAGGGGAGGCAACGCCTGGCTTACGCAATAGCCAGGCCAAAGATATTTGCGCAGGAGCCTTTTCATATTTTGCTGCTATCTCGACAACCCGTTCCGCTACTGGAAAAACATGGTCTCCCTTATACAAACCCTCCGTTCTTGTTCTATCCTGCCCTTGCGAGCGATCCGTGCTGCCGCCCGCAAAACCTCCCTGATAGGAACCCGCCAATATTCCTCGCGCGAGAGGAGACCAGGGCGTTAAGTCAACCCCCGTTTTTAAACAATAAGGGTTCATCTCCCGTTCCTCCTCCCTATAAATCAGGTTGTAGTGATTTTGCATAGAGATAAACTCACTCCAACCATTTTTCTCAGCGGTAAGTTGTAATTCGGCAAATTGCCAGGCAAACATTGAAGAACCACCAAGATACAAAACCTTTCCAGCCTTAACTGCCTCATCCAAGGCCTCTAGCGTTTCCTCTATTGGCGTTTCAACATGTCCTGGCACGCCATGAGGGTGGCGATGGATGACCAGCTGGTCTAAATAATCGAGACCCAGTCGCTTAAGAGATGCATCAATCCCCTCCCGAACATGCTTTCTGGATAAACCAGCCTGATTCGGACCGCGACCCATCGGCATCGCTATTTTACTGGTCAATACATACTCATCTCTTGGCAACAATTTTCTTAAAACCGAGCCAACCACCTCCTCGGAAGCTCCCAAGCCATAGACATCCGCGCAATCAAAATAAAACAACCCGCAATCAATCGCTGTCTTAAAAATCGGCGTCGCCTGTTCTTCAGTTAGCGTCCAGTCGCCCTGATGCCCTCGACCTGGCTTACCGAAGTTCATCGTGCCAAGACATAACTCAGAAACGCGGAGACCACTATTTCCCAACTGCACTGACTTAAGCATTACCCTCTCCATGAATTTCTGTTCCTATGTCATAGAGCGTAACTCATTTAATGATCTGTTTGGATGTCCTAGAAAAAGTGAGGGTTTGCGCTAGAAAACCGCTGCGCGATATTTAAGCTATCGATCTCATTTTGATAACTTAACTTAAACTCACTGAAGCTTTACAATCTTTCTATGAACACGAACCCAATGGCTATGGAAAACGAGCGAAAACCGACTGTCACAATCGTTGGATCCGGTATATGCGGCATGTTCACGGGACTGGCACTGGACCGAAGGGGGTTTGATGTCACCGTCATTGAGCGCGACATTCCGCCACCAGATTGTTCCGCAAACGAAGCTTTCTTCTCCTGGGCTAGAAGAGGCGTGGCCCAGTTCCGACATCCTCACGCCTTCCTGGGTCTAATGTGCAGCGTCTTAGAAGAGAACTACCCGGACTTATTGGAGCATTTTTTTGAAGCAGGTGCGAGAAAAGTGTCTTTCGAAGATTCTGTTCCGGATCATCTGAAATCTCAGTACCAACCTGAACCTGGCGACGAAAAAATGTGGGTCTTAATGTGCCGGCGAGCAACGATGGAGACAGTACTCCGAAAGTACGTTACGCAGACGTCTAGCGTTACCATCAGGAATCAAATCAGTGTCACAGGCATTATCGCCAACTCTAATGATGATCGGGAAGTCGTTATGCAGGGCCTAAAGCTGGTCGATCGCAGTGACAACGATAAAAGATCAGAGCTTTATTCAGACCTGGTAATTGACGCAACTGGCAGATCGAGCAAGTTCGACAAGTGGTTGAGAGATTATGGGGTCGAGATAAAAGAGGAACGAGACGACGCAGAGATCGTCTACTACACAAGACACTACTGTTTAAAAGATGGCATCCCAGAGCCGCCCAGAGATGCAAAGAATCCTTCGATGGGCGACTTAGGTTACATGAAGTACGGGATTTTCCCCGGGGACGGTGGACACTTTGCCTTAATTATCTGTTTGCCTAATGAGGAAAAAGAGCTCAGGGAGGCGATTAAGGACGGTCAAAAATTTGACCAAATAGGCATGACAATTCCGGGACTCCGCCCCTGGTTGAGTGCAGACAAATCAGATGCAACAACCTCCCCCTTTGGCATAGGGAATATTCATGCCGTCTGGAGAGATTTCACTAGTTCAGAAAACAAGCGCTTACTGAACTTCTTTGCGGTTGGAGATTCTGCAATCAGAACAAATCCACTTTATGGCCGTGGCTGCAGCACGGGAGCTCTGCATGCGCATATTCTGGCAGATGTCTTGAGTACTCATAGAGACCCTTGGCAAAGAGCATTAGAATTTAAAAGAGAGTCAGAATTAAAGGTAAGACCAATCTTTCAGGCAAGCCTAAGTGAGGATAGAAAGGGCATTAAAAGAGCTGCGGCGGTCAGGGAAGGCGCCAACCTTGATAAGGCCGACTCGTTTAAGAAGTGGTTCGCCCTGGCGTTTGGAGATGCATTAGTTGCGGCTTCTCGGGACAAGTTATTTATTCATCGCCAAATTATGAAAACCATTAATCTTGTTGAGAAACCGGGGGATTTTCTAAAAAACAAAAAAATTCAAAGGACGGTCCTCCTCTATATGCTGCGTGGACGCAAAAGAAATTCCGGTTCTAGAATCCAACCAGGATTGACTCGGCCAACAATGATGGAATTTTTGACCGAGCTAACTTCAGATGGTAGTACTGACAATCAGGCAGATAAATCTTTACCCAAGGCCGCGGCATCTGCCTCGTAGTTCGCATAGGAATCCTTCAACGTCGCTGAATTAAGAATGACTTCGGCCTTCAGTACCTTAGTGTCGGCACAAATCACTTTTGTAAGGATCCAATTTGATTCGGTTCTGCGACTCTCGCTTAAAGCGATGATCTCTCTCTCCAGCAAATATTCCTTTCCGATCATAAGAGGGCCATCGATCATCTTTATCTGTTGACCAGCGAATAGTCCGACAGCAGGTCCTCGACTCCTAAAACCCGCATGCCCACTAGTGTACTGTGTCAGAACACTTATCATCTCTAACGGGATAACCGGGCCTCCCCATAGAGTCTCTCCCTGGTAGTATTCATGATTTTCGGTGATTTTTTCGAGCTTTTGTTTATTCGAAAATGGATACATGTCACCCATGTGCTGATCCATATCCATACGTGCCTTTTCCGGGTTTCCCGACCCTTTTTGGCCGACCACCAAGTCGCTCAAGATCACAAGCTGATCGGAGGGCCGTAGTTTTGACATTCTCTTATCCAGCTCGGTCTCACCATAATCAGGACCAATCGACGCAGTTCCTGTGAGAACCGGAGTTCCGTCCCTCTTTTGCGCCGAGATAGCAACCATCCCTGCAGAATCAGGCGATTTTTCTACCATAGTCTGAACTTCCTCGCCCTCAACCACCATTGTCTGGTAGTGAGCACTTATACAGCCTTTCGTAAACCAATCGTCCCCAAAGACCTCATGCAATAGCGGAACAAATTGACTGAAATGTGTCGGGCCCTCAATCGGTGCGCCCGAAAATCCAAGATCCTCAGCCATCTTGTCATCATGGATAGATAAATGACCGTCATACTCTTGGTCGCCCAACATCTGTCGCGGTTTTCTAAACTCACCAATCAACAATTCTGCAGACATACATGCTCCTCAATTCTCCCGTTCAATGACATCTTACTACGTTCTAGGACAATTTGGATTACTATGCTCGTTCAACAGAGATCAAGGAGAGGAAAGTGAAAGATTTATTCTCAGTAGACGGCAAAACAGCCGTTGTAACAGGCGGTTCTCGAGGGATTGGAGAAATGATTGCCGCCGGGTACTTATCAAATGGAGCAAAAGTTTATATTTCCTCAAGGAAAGCCGATGTGTGCGACGAAACCGCAAAGCGTCTTTCCGAGGAATTTGGTGGGGAATGTATTTCCTTGCCTGCGGATATGTCGACTTTAGAAGGCATCGACGAATTCGTCGCTAAGCTGAAGGAAAAAGAGGAAAGCATCGACATACTTGTCAACAACGCCGGCGTTGCCTGGGGCGCTCCGCTAGAAGATTTTCCGGAACTTGGGTGGGATAAGGTTATGAATACCAACGTCAAAGGAGTATTTTTCCTAACCCAAAAACTGTTGCCCCTTCTCGAAGCCAAGAATTCATCGGATAAACCGTCTTACGTAATAAATGTAGGATCAATAGACGGTATCAAGACACCTAGATTCGATAATTTCTCGTATGGCCCGTCCAAGGCGGCAGTCCATCATTTAACTAGGGTATTAGCTTCTCACCTCGTCCGGCGAAATATTATTGTAAATGGAATCGCGCCAGGACCTTTTCCCACTTTCATGCTTAGCGCGGGCGTAGGAGGCGGAGGTGATGTGGAAAACACAGATTGGGACCAGGTAGGTCAAGCAAATCCTAGAGGCCGAGTTGGAACTCCTGAAGACATCGCAGGGCTAGCTATCTTTCTCAGCTCACGAGCCTGCGGTTTTACCATAGGTGACGTAATCACCTGTGACGGTGGAACAGTCGTCTCCTAACCTGACGACTTTTGAATTCCGGGCGAATACATTGAAATGAGTCGAGAGTCTGTGCTCCAGTTTTTCTGGAGCACGCCCAGCTCATCTGTAGCTGATTCTCGTATTTTCTGAACCTCTAGATCCAAGCGTTTAATTCGATCCAAATCCAAATCATGTTTCAACGAAAAGCCTTGAAGAGTGTCTTCCAGCTCCTTTGCGGCACTGAAAGACTGTTCCCCTAAGCTCAACGACTCAGTATTCGCGCCGATAAAGGCCAGAAAAGCAAGGTAGATATAAAGCGTTTCTAACTTTCCGAAAAAACTAACGTATCGATCGTCGAGAACATCTTCGGCCGACACACAAACGTCCGCCAGGTGAGCGCTTCCTTGACTCATTTCCGACAGGAATTTAGAGGGGCGACTAGAGAAACTCAGTCCAACTATATTTCGAGGAAGTTTTATAAAGATAGCCCGATCCCCGCGACCAGCTTTTACTATAATTTCATCTATCGCATCAACAGCGGCAACCCATGTTTTGTGACCAGATACAATCAAATCACTACCGTCTTCATGATAATCAACACCCGGCAAAGGAGGATTTCCTTTTCGATCTTCGGAAACCGCAAAAGCGCTCCATCCGGAAAAATCCGAACCAGAAAAAGTCTCGCGTATAGCGCTTTGGTATCCGGCTATAAATACGCTAGCGAGGCAACCAGCTCTCTGCCCTGCAAGAATAGCTTGAACGATAAGGTCAGAATGAGGTTCTACACTTTCTGTCCAAAATTGCTTAAATTTGCATTCCACAAGAAGCTCGCCATTATTTTTCAGTCCAGCCCCCTCTATATCAAGATTGAGGCTCACCCAGTCCATATGCTTTTCAAAAACTGTCATAGAGGCCTACTCCCTTTAATTTGAAGACGATGCAATAGTCTCGATTGATCGCCATGATCGTGCACTGCATAGTGCAACAATGATCGATTGTCCCACATCAGGAGGTCTCCCGGACGCCACTCGTGACGAGCCTGATATTCGGGACGGACCGAGTGTTCGAATAGATAGTCTAACATTGGCTTGCTTTCTTCTCTGGACCAGTCACAAAAGTTCTTAGTAAACGCCTTACATAAATATAGCGCTTTCTCTCCGGTCTCATCATGCGTACGCACAATCGGGTGATTAGCCTGTGCCGCTGCCTTTTCATCGGCGCCAAAAAGTCGAGCCAAATCCTCCGCGGAATGACGCGCAAACACTCCATCTAAAATCTGACACAAACCAGGAGAAAGATCTGCATACGCTAGATTTTGATTCGCAAAGGCTGTCGCGCCGCCAATCTCCGGAGTCTCAATAGCATAAAGCATAGTAAGCTTGGGCGGCTCCACCTCATAGCTCATGTCGGTATGCCAGTGTTGATTAACATCCTGGCGTTTTCCACGATTTCGCAGCTCTACAATATTCGGTTGCCCCTTCAATCCACCATACGGGAACGGAACGAGCTCCCCCCAGAGCTCCGCAAATTCCCGTTGGTCTCCTGGCGTCAAATCTTGATCACGAAAGACGAGCACTTTGTGCCGACAAAACAGTTCATTCAACTCGGTAACCTCAGACCTACCAACGTCCTTTACGTCTAAGTTTTCAATTACAAGGCCCAACGGGGCTGACATTAATCGTGTTCGCATGCTTCATCTCCGCAAGAGCTTTCATTCTAACGCGGTATACTTCATAAAGAAGGAGGTCTAACCTCAAATAAGGGACTAGGTTAGGGGTAAAGAAGATGACCAATTTCGGTTACGTCACTTTATTAGTAGCGTTTTTTCTATGTGGTTGTGGCGGCGGAGGAGCGGGTCAGTCATCAACCACAGTAATATCCTCTTCAAGTGCTAATGCGTCCTCCTCCAGCAATTCGTCCCAAACAACTGAAACAATAGTCTCAACCTGGTCATTGGATGCAAGAGATCCCGAAGATCTTGGAGTCGCCAAAGAAGACGTCAGCGCTATTCTCGATCATATTTTCCAAGATGCTGCCACTCAAAGCGTTTTGATCAGCAAAAAAGGATATGTAATCGGCGAGCGCTATGCTGATGGATATGATCATACAGATCTGGGAACGAGTTGGTCGGTAGCGAAGAGTTTCTATGGGGCCCTAATTGGAATAGCAATTGAGCAGGGCTGGATCGATTCGACATCTCAAAGAGCCAGCGAAATAATTACAGAATGGCAAGGCACAGATAAATCTGAAATCACGATTGGTCAGATTCTGTCGATGCGATCTGGTTACTCGCTCAACGATGATATATTTTCTCAACTGGATCAATCTCAATACGCAATCGATAGCCCCTTAGCAAGGAATCCTGACGCAGTTTGGTCGTACTCCAATGAAAACTCACAGCTAATGGAGCCGCTCATCCGTCGCGCAACAGGCACTGATGCACACTCTTATCTCGTAGAGCAGCTACTAGACCCAATGAATATTCAAAAACGAGGGCTCTGGTTAGACCCAACCGGGCAACATCCGCTGACTTATTGCTGCATCGACCTTCTACCACACGACTTCTTGAAGTTCGGGCTTTTATTTTCCCGCGGAGGGAAATGGAATGACGAGCAATTAGTGCCGGAAGACTTTGTTCTGGCGAGCAAAGAGCCACATACTAGTTTTTATGGCTATCAGTGGTGGCTGCTAAACGAAAGCTTCTTCACAAATAGCAATTCTAGCAACTCGATCCCAAGTGGCATTTACGCCGCATTAGGATACAACGGTCAGAAAATTTATATCTGGCCTGGCGCAGATGTCGTGGTAGTTGTGTTAACTCAGTACGAACACTTTGAAAATCAGGGATACGTCCTTTCACTCCAAAATTATCCGAGCACCTGCAGAGGACGAAATAGCTGTCCGGATTCTCTAGGTGAAGAGGTAGCAACTTTTGACGAGCGCGCCCTCCTCTCTTTATTCAGAACATTAGACAGTTAACAAAATCGAGGCTGAAAATATGAAACTGGAGGAATATGTTCGGCATGACGCTACGTCTCTCGCCCGACTCATAGATTGTGGAGAAACCTCAGCGGATCAACTACTGAGCTTGGCCCAAAAAAGATGCGATCAAATTAACCGTAGTCTTAACGCAATCGTCACACCGTTATGGAGAGAGGCCTCCGATCAAATTTCGACGGGATTAACAGATGGGCCGCTAAAGGGTGTGCCCATGTCACTGAAAGATCTCGGTCAATTTCTTAAGGGCACAGTTACAAGCGCCGGGTCGAATCTATTCGCTGACCAGATCGCTGATCACGATTCAACTCTTGTCCAACGCTATAAGAGAGCTGGCCTCGTTATGTTTGGCAAATCGAACACTCCTGAATTCGGTCTAGCTACTACGACAGAACCGGTTTTACATGGCCCAACCAAAAATCCTCTAAACATAAAATACTCTGCTGGCGGTTCAAGCGGCGGCGCTGCGGCGGCAGTTGCGTCGGGGATTTCACCAGTGGCACACGCGTCAGATGGGGGAGGTTCTATAAGGATTCCTGCAAGTTGCTGCGGACTGTTCGGTTTAAAACCGACCCGAGGAAGAAACCCGCTGGGGCCATCATCTTTAGAAGGCTGGGGAGGGCTTTCAACAACTCACGTCATTACGAGGAGTGTCAGAGACAGCGCTTTGATACTAGATTGTACTCACGGCGCAGAGCCGGGGAGCCCATACCGGTGTCCTGCTCCTTCAGACAATTTCGTGAGAGTGATGGCGCGAAAGCCAATTCGACAAAAAATCGCTTACTGCACCAAAGCCTTTAATGGAGCTGAGGTGGACCCGGAAGTTCTTTCTATCCTAGGTAACACCGCAGATAATCTTTCGTCAAGAGGACATGCGGTCGAGGAAATCAAGAATCCTTTCAACCCCCAACTCTGCAGAGATTCACATGGCACGCTGGCTATAAGTCATATTGGTGCGATGCTTAACCGAATCGAAATTCAGAGTGGCAAGCAGATTTCGCAAAACGACGTGGAAACTGTGACTTGGAATAACTATCAATCATCCAAACAAGTTACAGGGCCTGACTATGCCAACGCGCTGCATCAGGTTCATCAGAACGGCAGAATCTTGGACCAACTGTTTGAGTCATATGACTTAATTTTATCTCCCACTATGGCCTGCCAAACACCATTACTTGGCCAACTTAATACCATGAGCAAAGACACTGAAACTTATTTAGAGCTCCTTTATCAGATGATCGGGTTCACCGCGTTGACTAATGATACTGGTCATCCGGCCGCGAGCCTTCCTCTCGGATTGAATGCAGAGCAAATGCCTGTCGGATCTCAACTAATTGCGCCGTTTGGAAAAGAAGAACTGTTATTTCAGATGGGTTACATGCTCGAACAAGAGGGGCTCTTTACCAATCACCACTCGGCGTTAGGAGACTTTCTCTAAGTCAACCTGATGATTCTCCTTCAATAAATGCAAGGATAGCCAAGTAAGTAAACTCGCGAAAGCTATGTATGCTGAAACCCAAACGGTACTGCCGAATGCCGCGATTAGCGCGGTCGCAGCGATGGGAGCCATACCGCCACCGACGATAGCTCCTAACTGATAACCCAACGAGGCGCCAGAGTACCTGACTTCGGTACTAAATAGCTCGGTTAACAAAGCCGCCTGCGGACCATACATCATCCCGATAAATATCTGCCCGATGCTCAACGCCAACGTAATCAGGATTAAAGAACCTGTATCCATTAATGGAAAAACGCAAAAACCCCAAGCCGCCATTGCTAAAGCTCCAGTCTTATATATTCCTCTGCGACCATGACGATCCGACCAGGACGCTGCGAGAAAAATCGCCGGGACCTGGGCAAATGACGAAATTAATACAGCCATCAACATATCGGAGCGAGTCAGCGCTAAACCACTCGGATCGGTACCGTAGGACATGATAAAAACGATGAAAATATAAAACGAGACTTGAACCGACAAAAACGCTCCTGCGGCCAGCACGATTTGCTTCGGATAGGTCGCCAAAGCTTTCAAAATAGGTGATCTTTTTCTAGCACCCTGCTCCGCACTTTTGGCATCTGAGGCCGCCTTGAGTTCTTTAAACGCGGGCGTATCCTCGAGTTTTAGCTGTACGTAAAGCGCCAGACCAACGAGCACTAAACTTGCGATGAAGGGTACTCTCCAGCCCCACGACATAAATGCTTCCTCCGATACGCTCGCTGTGACGCCCAAAAAAGCCAAATTTGCAAGCACCACCCCCATTGGAGCACCAGCTTGTGCGAAACCACCATAAAAACCTCTTTTGTTGGCCGGCGCATTTTCGGTTACCAGGAGCATAGCCCCACCCCATTGGCCGCCGATCGCCAAACCTTGCAAAAAACGCATCAAAATCAAAGCAAGAGGAGCTAAAACACCGGCACTCGAGTAGGTTGGCAGCAACCCGATTATAGTTGTCGCAAGCCCCATCAGAGTTAACGCCGTTACCAACGCAGCCTTTCGACCCATACGATCTCCGAAATGACCAAACAAAACGCCACCTATCGGTCGTGCTAAAAACCCAACCGCGAAAGTGCTGAACGAATATATGAGCCCCATATATCGAGGCATATCTTCGGGAAAAAATAGAACAGGAAAAACAAGAGCAGCAGCAGTGCCGTACAAGAAAAAATCATACCACTCAATACTTGTACCGCCGAGCGCAGTCGCGGCAACCTTACGCATAGATGTTTCATTACTCACGATGTGAATCCTTCTCTTAAACTAATCGGTATCTTAACGGCTAAGATATGATGTACGCGGATCATAACGTAGTTCACAAAACAAAGAATATGAAAAAACTTGCGGTAAATTTCACCATTGCATTAATCGGCATCGTTATTTGGAACTCGTTAAGATCCGAAGTAGTTACTGTGGCAACCGCCACGAATTTTCTCCCGACCATCAGAGTTCTTGAACAGGATTTTGAGTCAAAGACAAAACTAGATGTTGAAATTCGCTCAGCCTCCTCAGGTGTTTTGTTTGCGCAGATATCTCGCGGTATGCAGATCGACATATTCTTGTCGGCTGATGAGGAACGCGTAGACCAGCTAATTCGGCTTGGATTCGGCAAGGAAAAATCATCGTTCGTTTACGCAATAGGACGCCTAGCCCTTTGGTTTCCCACTACCAAACCTGTTCTTACAAAGCTGAATATAGAACAGGCTAAGTCAGGTTTGGCCAAATCTAAGAGAATTGGAATGGCGAACGAGAAAGTCGCACCCTATGGTCTCGCGGCAATCAAAACAGTGAGTGCCCTAAATCTACCAAACAAAGACACCAAAATTATAAGAGCAGAAAATATCGGTCAGACGTATGCACTCGCGTCGAGCGGCAACGTTGATGCGGCCTTTATCGCAATGTCTCAAATCAAAAATGGCCTAAAAAATGGCAGTTATTGGGAGGTCGATAGTACCTTGCACCCGCCAATCAATCAGAAAGTCATACTGTTGAGCAAAGGCGAGGAAAATCCCGGCGCAAGGCTGTTTTTCCAATTCCTAAGAAGCGAGTCTGCCCAGCGTCGCATTCGCGACGCTGGGTATAAAACACCAGAAAATTCTATCGCCCTTGAAAAACTGGCTCTTTCTTCTCAACAAAAGCTTTTGTAGCGTTGCGATGGTCTTCTGTTTGACCACAATGAACGTGATGGGTTGCCTCGAGATCAAGACAATCGTCTACGTCCCCTGATGAAATAGCTCTCGCAAAATTTTCCTTCATATATCTAAATGCTACCGTTGGGCCACTGGCAAGTTGCTGAGCAATGTCCATTGTTTTGCTTTGCAACTCGTCGGGTTCACAAACCCAGTTGGTCAAACCTAAGCTTAAAGCCTGCTCTGCACTGACTCTCTCAGAAAGGTAATAGAGCTGCCTCGCCTTTGCGGAGCCAATCAACTGACTCATGAAAAATGTACCCCCGTAATCACCAGAAAAGCCGACTCTTGCGAAAGCTGTTGTCATGATTGCATTCGACGACATTATTCTGAGGTCACACGCGAGCGCTAGAGACAGTCCAGCACCCGCGGCCGCTCCAGGAAGAGCGGCTATTGTTGGCTTGGGCATATTATAAAGTTTGCCCGCCGTAGCGCGTTGATTCACTCGTTGCCGATGAATAGCTCCGTCAATCGTATTATCACCTACCGTACCGTCACCACTAGCGGCCATACCTTTAACATCGCCGCCAGCGCAAAAACCTTTTCCTGCGCCAGTCAACACAATTGCTTTGACCTCTGAATTCAACTCTGCGCTCGCTAATTGGCTTGCCAAGGCGGCGGTCATATTACCCGACATCGCATTTCGCGCTTCGGGTCGATTGAGTGTTAAAGTCAAGACCCCGGCCTCTAGCTCAGCCAATAAGTCCTCTGTTCCAGTATCGATTTGGTTTCCCATTATTCCCCCTATATCAAAATATTCTTCGGTAGATTCTTCCCCAAGACAACCATATCGAAAAATGGCGGATTGTTGAATCTCTAGGGTAAACCGTCTTGTTAGCGACTCAAAGCATGCAGATCCCCGCCTTTGTGCGCCTTTCTCCCGAAGAACTACCTCGATATACTTCTAGCCAAACGGAATGAGAGAAAACGCGAATGACCAGATATGACTGCTTCGACATCAATATTGAAGAAAATGTAGCCCACATCGTTCTAAATAGGCCAGAAAAGCGAAACAGCATGATTCCCGCCTTTTGGGAACAGCTACCAGCCGCCATAGCCGACATCGATGATAATGCTAAAGCAAGAGCCATTGTGATTTCATCAACTGGTCCAGTCTTCTCAGCTGGAATGGATCTAGCGGCCTTCGCACCGAACTCCTCCAAAACGCCAGATGAAGCAAGAACCAACAGAATTAGACACGGAGCTGCCTTTTACGACACAGCTCGGAAAACCCAAGCAACCTTCAATGCACTTGAAAATTGTCGACTCCCTATCCTCGCAGCGATTCAAGGGGGCTGCGTCGGAGGAGGAGTAGATATGGTTACCGCCTGCGATATGAGGTACGCGACAGAGGACGCGTTTTTCACGATATTCGAAACAAACATTGGAATGACCGCGGATGTAGGAACCTTTCCAAGGCTAGTTCAACAAATGTCAGAGGGTATTGTACGAGAGCTCGCATATACGGGTAGAAGAATGCCGGCAAGTGAAGCCAAAGAATTCGGGCTTGTTAATAACATTTATCCTGATCAAGAAACCATGATCGATCAAGTCTTGGGCATCGCAAAGGAAATAGCCTCAAAAACTCCGTTGGCTGTTTATGGATGCAAACGATTGATCAACTACTCCAAGGATCACTCTACAGCTGATACCTTGGATTATATCGCTATCTGGAATGCCTCGATGATGCAAGGCGAAGAAATGCAGGAAGCAATGGTTTCAAGAGCGGAAAAAAGAGACGGAGAATTTACCGATCTACCGATACGAAAAGGCGCCTACGGGTCAGACTGAGATTCAGACTAGGATTGAATAAGGGGGGAGACAATGACAATCCAATTACGACAAATCTGTCTGGTGGCAGAAAAACTAGCGCCAGTAATAGACGATCTCACATCTATTCTAGGCATAAAATCTTGTTATGTTGACCCAGGAGTTGGGGCGTTTGGGCTCGAAAACAATCTCATGCCCATCGGCAAGAACTTTCTTGAAGTTGTCGCACCAACCCAAGCAAACACCGCAGGCGGAAGATATCTTGAGAGAAGAGGCGGAGACGGCGGATACATGGTCATAACCCAAATCGATACGCTTTCCGAACACCAAAGACTTCGTCAAAGAGCACTAGATACGGGGGTTCGAGTAGCTCACGAGAGCACAAGAGACGGTTGGGAACTCTGCCAATTACACCCCAGAGACATGGTCGCCGCATTCTTGGAGCTCGAATGGGATGCACATGAAGAATTTGAAGGACACTGGAATCCAGTTGGAGGCTTAGGCTGGGAAGACAAAGTCTGCCAAGATACTACGATAGATTTTACCGGCGTTGAATTACAATCCGATAACCCTCTCCAACTCGCACACCACTGGGCAACCGTCACAGACCTTCCGGTTCATATGGAAAACCAATTGCCGAGCATCAACTTTAACAATGTGACTCTGCGATTTGTGGAAGCTATCGACGGCCGGGGAGCCGGGCTTGGAGGCCTGGACATCAAGATAAAAAATAAACACGCGATACTTGAAGAAGCAAAAAAGCGGAACTGTTTTATTTCAGATGATCAAGTGGATATCTGCGGTACCCGCTGGTATCTCCAAGAAGATTGACGAGGGCCACAAATGCAAAACAGTGACTTTGAAACAGTTGTAAAAGCTCGCAGATCCATTCGCGGCTTCCTACCCGACGTTGTTCCCCAGGACACTCTCGATAAAGTGTTCGAATTGGCAAGATGGTCGCCATCGGGAACAAATATACAGCCATGGGAAACATTCGTTGCGTCAGGTCAAACAAGAGATCGACTTAGGGAAGCTTTTATAGAAAGAGCGAGGAACAAAATTCCAGCTAACCCAGACCACATCTCTTCAAAGAAAGGAAAGATGGGCGAGCCGTGGAAACAACGACAGCGAGATTGCGCCGCAGTGCTCTATGATTCGATGGGCGTTGCTTGGGAGGACAGAGAGGCCCGCGCCAAAGTGGGTTTTAGAAACTTCGAAATCTTTGACGCTCCACATGTTGCATTTTTGTGTATGAACGAACACTTCGGTATCGGTAACGCCTGGGACGTAGGCATGTATGCTCAAACACTCATGCTCGCTATGACAGCTAACGGGCTGGGCTCTTGCGCTCAAGGGACAATGCGACACTATCCTGATCTGGTTAGAGACGCCTTCGACTTAGGCCCTGAAGTAAAAGTGCTTTTCGGCATCAGTTTTGGGTTCCCCGATCCGAACATGCAAGTCAACGAAGCAAAAACAACGAGAGCTCCACTTTTAGAGAATGTTTCATTTCGAAACTAACTTCTAGAACGCGCAGTCACGAGACCTGCTCTACTGTCTCACCCAAAGCCCTTGCCCTATCAAGCCGGCTCGCTTCGTCTTTAGGTAGATTCCGCCATGCCAGTGTCAAAAAGATAAGCGTTAACACAAAAATGAGCATCGAACACGCTATCGCCGTTCTCAATGAAGTTGCGGGATCCATACCAGTAGCAGCAAAAGAATCCGATAACTGGCCCATAACATAGGGCCCCAGGGCTAAACCAATCATCGTATTCACAAGAATATAGTACGCTCCGGCCACCGCCCTCATCCTTGGAAGCACTAAATCGGCTGCAGTGCTCGGAGGAATTCCCGGCCAGCACGCACTAAATAGGTGATGAACGAAATTGAGAGCAAAGGCCCACATTAAGCTATCTGTATAGATCATCCACAAAACTAAAGGTACCGTCCCAATTACGGCAATATAACCGATTAATAATCTTCCAGCCGGATGTCTATCCTTGAATTTGTCTCCGAAATATCCCCCCAACGTAACGCCCAGGAGGCCTCCTAGCGCCGAGCCAAGCCCAATATACATGCCTACTTCAGTCGCTGAGGTGTCGTGTAACCGGAGCAACAATGGCGCCGTCCAAAAACCAACGCCATAAGTCACAAAGGAAATAGTGGGAAAAGCAATCATCGTATAAATCATCGCTTTTGATTTAAAGATCATTTCATAGGTGACCGGATCGCGAGCTCGGAGCGATTGGACCCAAGAAAAGACCACATAAATACCGGTACCAAGAGCGATCCACTGGATAACACTCCCCGTAAGAGCTGTTAATCCCCAAGCACACAGTGCAATGATTAAAGCGCCAATCAGGTTGACCGGGATCGAAGCCCCTACCCTGGCCAACCCAAAAAGATTCAGAATCGGAATCATCGCGGCGGACTCAGTCAAAAGAACGCCCACCGGATTAGGGTGCTGCGGGGTAACGATTCCCTCTGACAGGCCCCGTATAGGCTCGCGCAATGTCCGTACCCACAGAGCCATTAATATTCCTGGAATACCCACCGCAAGGAATGAGGCTTGCCATCCTTTTAAACCAAGAGGTGCCGAAACAGGGTCTGGAAAACTCGAATTCCAGGTTTCCATGATGAAACCGCCGAGGAAAAGACCGATTCCTCCACCGATGTAAACCCCAGATGAATAAATCGCAATCACGGTTGCCCTAAGTCGCTGGGGATAATAATCCGCAAGCATCGAATAGGCCGCCGGAGAGGCACTCGCCTCGCCGATACCAACCCCGACCCTAAATATGGCAAGCATCCCGAAAGACCGAGCAAAACCAGACATTGCGGTCATCGCACTCCAGAACATCAAGCCAATTGAAATCAGACTCCTTCGAACCCAAACGTCCGCAAATCTTGCGAGAGGAATCCCAAAGACTGAGTAAAAAACCGCGAATACAGTCCCGTAGAGGAGCCCCATATCGGCGTCGCTAACGCCTAAATCCGCCTGAATCTCCTCGTTTAAAATTGAGAGGATATTGCGATCAATAAAGTTAAAAACATAAACAATAACCAATACAAACAAAACATAATGGGCGTATTTGCCGCCAAGTTGTTGCTTGGGCTGATCCTTCGAACCTTCTTCAGAACCATTTTCAGAACTCATGCATCGCCCCCCAAAAAAAACGAAAAGCCACGGTCAATCGAATTGTTTTTCACCCGTTGCAAAAAGCAAATAGAAAACCATACCAAATAAAGTCACTCCTGCGGTGACAATGAAAACCAGATCCCAAGAACCGGTCGCTTGCAGAATATAACCTGTGGCATAAACCGCCACTATCCCAGGCAATGTGGCAAAGGTGTTGGTAATCCCCATGAGCGTCCCAGCATATTTAGGGCCGATATCCATGTGATTCACGCTGTGCCCGCCAATTCCAGCAGCGCCAAATAATTTTCCTAAGCAAAGGAGGCCGATAGCCGCCCAGACTTCTTCAACCTGAGTAATCAGAAGTAAACAGATGGCAAGTCCACCAAAAGCTATCGTCTGCATCAATTTTCTAACAAAGGTTACACTCCATCCCTTTTCTATAAGCCTGTCAGCAATATTTCCCATGATGTTGAGACACAAAAAAGAGGTGATGTGGGGTAGCATCGCGATCAGGCCAATCGCGGCAAATGGCACGCCTAAACCGTCATTAACATACTTGGGTAACCAGGAAAGAATCACGTAAAGAGTCCAATTATTGCAAAAATGGGCGACAACAATCGCCCAAACAGCCTTGCTTTTGAGAAAAAATATAACTGGTGGGCTCTCTCCTATCCCATCCGCTGGAGCATTAGCTTCTATATGATCGAGCTCTGTTTTAGAGATCCTTGGATGTTCTTGCGGCAGAGTCGTTACTAAATAGCGCCATGCGACGTACCAGACGACACCGACCAAACCAAAGAGATAAAAAGCCCATTCCCAACCTAACTCGGCAACTATGACCGGTGTGACCAAAAGAGCGAATACGGTACCAATTGGAATACCACTCGCGTTCAGCGCGACTGCTTTGGCCTTCTCGTTTACGGGAAACCATCGGGTTATCAGACTATAGACTGAGGGAAACGTTACAGCCTCTCCTAAGCCCATCCCAATTCGAGCCAGAAAAAGACCAACCAAACCGGAAAAAGCCGCCCAGGGGGTGATAAAGGTAAAAGCGGACCAAACCAAGACTCCCAAACCCAGGACGGTTTTTCCGCCAAATTTGTCGGCCAAAAATCCTCCACCAACCTGCATCAACAAATAACCGACATAAAACGAAGACAGGATCGCTCCCTGCGTCTCTAGATCCCATTTGAACTCTTCCGCCATTGGAATAATTGCTACTGAGATATTCACTCGATCGATGTAACAAACGAAAGTTGCCGCAAAACACATTAATACGACTGTATAACGGGTTTTCCAGAACCCTTCTCTTGACTCGGCTAAGTCCGTCATAACAACCCTCCGCTTTAATCGTTGCTCGAGTAGACCCAGATCGGTGAGGACCAGGCGCGCTCCTGAATCGTTAGGGGAAGACCTTGGCGTGGTTCAACTTTAGCTCTGATCGCATCCCAAGTGCTCCAGCGACAGCTCGGATTCTCCAAAACGCGCACGTAATAACTGGCATTAATATCAGGATCGAACTGCGGATCTTGCCAAAAAACTTTTAATTCATTGGCTCCTCGATCGGTAGAAATCGAACAGTCCCCTAGATCAACCATTGCACCATTATCTGGGCACCTATTCGTATTAGGGTCGACCGTTAAGCTGTCAGAACAGGCCACATCAAATACTTCTTCACGAATCTGTTTTCGATAGCTTCCGTCGTACCAAACCTTGATGACTTGTAGCCTTTGAAGCGGGGCGCCATGTTTGTCTCTCTGAGCCCAAACTATAAAGCGAGGCGCTTCGCCATCAACGACAACCAAGTCCGAGCCCATTGGCACGCCCTTCTCATAGGCGTTATTAATCAAATCCTCGTCTTCTAATCGCAATGACTCGTAGTTCAATCCGCCAAAAAAGCGCAATTTAATCCGGTTGCCAGAGGTCCCATAAGTTTCCTTGCGCCGCATCGCCAAAAACAACGACTCCCTGGTATTCTCTTCCGCCCAGACGGCAGCGAGCCCAGAAGCACTAAACTGGGTGCCCCGTCGTCCAAAATATTTCTTTCCACCTTCATCCAGCAAACTCGACCTCTGCTGCAGCGTCTCCGGCAAGCTAGCTAAATATTTTGAGCGCGCTTCAGAAAGTGGCACCGATCCTCTGTTTTCGGCGGTACCACTCAAGGCGGCCGATCCAAAATAATTTGATTCATCGAACGAAGGCGCAGAGTTATGGGTGTCACTCGCTCCCACGAAACCTATTTTAAATGGATTTCCTCTACCTTCTTGCTCTAACGCCAAGCCATTGGCGATGGCCTGACGAGCATAGCTTCCATTCGGATTGCTGAATTGGGTTACCTTGCCTTTCCGGGTATTCAATATTTCAAAATCAGCCCATTCATCTTGAGGCGAAAGTCTGGGATGGGTTTCCGAGGTGCCTTTGACTTGAGTAATCTCAACCAATGGCTCATTGCGCATTCTCAGATCAGCAAACGCTTTGTCTATAGACCTCCCATCAGAATAGTTCAGGCGAAAAACTTGACCGTCTGACTGATTGGAATTGTGGGGTATGGCCAAACTATCGGCGCCAAGAGCCCTTAGCTTATCTTGCCATCCCCAGAGTCCTTCCGGCTCGTGGTCATCGTATCGAGTGAAGGGTCGCTTCGGCGCGCTCGAACCTCTAAATATCACGTTGCGATGATAAGCAGCTCTTTGAGGCAGCGGAGTCGACGACGTCCATTCATAACCAATAAACGCGGTGAACTCACCGGGATCATTATGCAACTCCGCTGCTTCTATCGCTTCGCGCCAGGCCGAGAGGTGCAAATCGTTGTCGTAACCTACGGTAGCGTCCAACACATTACCTGAAAAAAAAGCCTTCGCTTTTGCAAAAAAACCAGCTTGCTCGGCCGCAAGCCGACCAAAGCTTTCCCGGAATAAGACGGTTCGCTTTTGAGCGGAATAACTATCCAAATTATCGTCTTTATTAATATCATGAAAAGGCTTCGTCCCCGAAATGCTCGCCAGTTCGCTTGATGGATCCGCCCAGTCATCAACGATGCCCATAAAAAGACCGTGATCGGTGACGGCATAAAAATCGAGTGGTTCTCGCAGCTGCATCGAGATACCAAAAGAATTCACCACCTCCTCTCCTTTCGCATAGCGATAACCGTCGCTGGGTGACACGGTGTTACCTAAAAGGTACGCGTCAAAAGAGTTCGAAGTATGGACGTGAAGATCACCAAAAAAGACTGATCGATCGGGATTTACCGCCAGGTCGCTACCTGAAGCCCTAACCACTGAAGCTTCTTCTGCATAATCATCAATTTTGAGGGTCTGATCCTGACAACCGCTCATTAAAATAAACGGAACAAGCACCACCAACGTGGTAATCCAAACTCTCATAAAGATCCCCCTCTCGACTTGCGCTACGCAATGACCAATTCGCCTTTGGATAGAGACAATTCGATGTTTAACCCTTCAGATACCGTAACACGTTTGTGGTATTTTTGACTGTCTTCAAGGGTATAGATCCCGGTCATAGAGGGCTCGCCTTGAGCGCTTTCATAAATAACTTCCATGACATGTGGTCCGGCTGTTGGGCCATCCGTTTCTGAAATCGAAAAGTAGCCATCAGAGTGATGGCTTATTCTCGTTCGGGCGATTGGCTGATTTGCATCCTCTGGCAAGAACGAAACCCAGGCCAACGCCATCGCTTGATTTTCCAGAAGAACACGCCCCTTGACCTTCAAACGTTTCTTGGACGTCATGAAGCCCCTGCGAACCAACCATCGTTTTAATAGCTCGGTCCATTGACCGGAATCGGGATCACCGGCTGCAAGACCTAGACCATGATCCCCGTCGTTAAAAATATGAAGTTCCGCGTTAACTCCGACTTTCAACAGGGCGTCATACAAAAGCGTTGATTGAGAAGCTGGCACAATGCTGTCCTCATGATTGTGCACAATAAACATAGGTGGCGTGTCAGCCGCGACCTCGCTGTCTATAGCTATATACTCGTTTGCCTTGCGCCCTCGTTTTTCGCCATTCGTTACAGCATATACGGGTACGACAAAATCAGGTCTACCAGACTCACGTTCGATTGCATCCGGGTCTTCCGAAATAAAAGAGCTGTGTCGAACCCCGACGTTACAAGCTAAGTGACCGCCGGCTGAAAAACCCAGCATCCCCAACCTGTCCTTATCTACCCCAAAATGCTCGGCAAAGAACCGTATTAGCTTCAGAGCACGCACGCCATCTACCAACGATACGTCGGTGGTGTATTTTGGGCCAAGCCTATAACGTAAGACAAAGGCAGCAATCCCAATTCTATTAAACCATTTCGCTACCTGGAGACCCTCATGGTCAGAAGCGAGCGAGCGATAACCGCCTCCAGGATTTACAACAACACCGCAGCCAGTGGAATTAGACGCGTCAGGGAGGTGGACACTTAAGGTTGGCTTATCAATCAAATCATCACCTTTCTGGAGAGGGACACTCCCGTCCCACAGTGACATTGCCTCCGTAACAATGGAGTCCTTATCTAGACTCGCACCCACGAGCTTTTGGTAAATTTTGTTTTTCATACTATTTCCTTTCACCAAGCCAAATTAACCTTTATAAAAACACCTTTTATTTTGAACAGAAAACAAGGCCCTAAAAAATGGTTTTCAACAACGTTATTCTCCGTGTCTCCAACCCCGAAGATACAAATCAAATACAAGCGCTACTGATTCAACAAGCTACCATTTCAAAAAAAGAGATCGGATGCGAACGATTTGAGGTCTATCAATCACAGAGCGATCGAGAACTTTTTTTTCTCATCGAACAGTGGGAGTCGGAAGAAGCCTTGGACGCTCATCGAAAGACAGAGAATTTTTTGAATGTCTACATGACCGAAGTCGTGCCTAAAGTTCAGCGAGAGCCACACCTCTCGTCCAAACTAATTTAACTAAGTTATAGAACAAGGCTGACCAGAAAATACAGCAGCGAAGGGACTATAAGACACCCTACTCCCGTATAAAATGTCGCCGTCATAGCTCCGTATGGAACCAACTTGGGGTCAGTAGCGGCGAGACCTGCAGCTACTCCGCTATTCGTACCCATTAATCCTCCGAATACCATCGCTGACCTTGCATCGTTCAGACCGATTCTTTTTGCTACTAATGGAGTGCCTATCATCACGACAATCGACTTAACCAGACCTGCGGCTATGCTTAACGCAATAACTGACGAGTCAGCTCCCAACGCAGAGCCAGTGACCGGCCCAACAATGAAGGTTGCCGTGCCCGCTCCAATAGTTGTTACCGAAACAGCATCCTCAAATCCCGCAACAATAGCTACCAAAGCTCCGATAAAAAAAGACAACACGACCCCAACTAAAACGGACAAAGATCCAATCCAACCTGCTCTTTTAAGTGCATCCAATTCCGCTCCATAGGCAGTAGCGACAATTGCAAAATCTCTAAACATGGCTCCGCCTAAGATGCCAAGCCCCGAAAACATGGTTATGTCGGCGAGCCCTTTATCCCCGCCGGTAAATAAGCCACCAACATAAGCAAGGGTTAGCCCAACGACTAACGCTATTGCGGAACCATGGATTTTCCCAGCGAACAACTTTTTCGCCAATAAATTCGAGAACCACAACACGAGGGCCACGACAACAAACGCTGTAATGAGTGCATTCTTTTCTAAGACATCAAGTAATAAGCTCATACCTTCTCATCTGTCTTATCCGAAAACCGCACAAGGATCGGAATCATAAGAAAGCTGAGTGCGACGGCAAGGAATCCTGCACAAATGGCTAGCCAGCCGGAGGAGATAGCCGCAAAAACATTCTGCTTAGCCGCCATTGCGATGACTATGGGGATGTACATCGCATTCCAAAAGGTAATGCCTTCTGCAGTAATAGGCTTTATCGAGACTTTGAGAGGCCCATAGTTTGACACGACCATCAGTATCAACATTGCAATTCCCACACCACCGACATTGGCATCTATACCGAAGAGCAAGCCAACAAGGTCGCCCGCGTAAACGCCTATCAACATGCACCCGGCCAAAAGTCCCACCCCATAAATAATCATAAATACAGACCAGATCTCTCTTGCGACCAAAAATAAATACAATTTTTATGTAGAACCTTGTCACAGGTCATTAGATGCTTCCTCAAGAGACAATATATCGATTTCGGTAGAGGTTCATCCGCCAAGAGACTGAGGCGGCTATAAAGCCAAATACGGCGACATATCCATATCAGGAAACCTTGCGGCGACACCGGCTCTCGTTTCTTCAGTCCAATAAGAGTCGCCGGGTTTGGGGAATCCAAGCAGTTCTCTCTCTTCAAGTGTTGCTTCAGACATCCACTTTTGAAAACTTCCATACACACCCTGCTCGGGCCATCCAAGTATGCCCAACCACTTTGGTCGAGCTGGTGAGTAGGTAATAAAATGTCCCACACGGGCTGCCTCCTCTTTGAACGCGGTTCCACGATGAAAGGTCCTCATGCTATAGGCGAGAACAGATCCCGCCGGAACTACCACCTTCACCTCATTCTCATAAAGTTCAGTTCGATCCTTCTGTTCATAAGCCGTTGGCCACAATATTTCATCTTTGTAATGCGTCCAGGAACAGACCGCGGTTGGCGCGGCGTCTAACGTTACATCCGTGTAATAAAGCAAAAACGCGGTTTGCCAGTACTCGGGAAGGTTCGGCGGGTAAGCCAGCGTATGATTCATGTAGTCCAGATGCATAACTTGATCTGCATCCGCATAGTGGCCCTTACACTTATAGTGAAGATCAGATTGCTCGCAAAACAGGTCATCTGATTCGGCAAAAATAGAGGCAAATCGCCTTAATTCTGGATGAAGAGTGATCGCATTCAGTTGAGAGCCCTTAAAAGGAAATCGCATAGTTCGCCTAGATCTCGGAGGTTCATTCCATCCCTCCGGTTTCTCTCCTGTGGGATTCGCTGCGTACTCCAACCAGCCAGGAATGAATAGATCTATTTCATCTCTCGCGGAGTCGAGCTCGGTCGCATCTAAGAAGTTCTCGATGATCGCATAACCATGATCTCGATAATGTTGAACGTGGTGATCGGTAAAACCCACTATCAATCCCATAAACCAAAGAGCTATCGATCATAACCGGATGTTAGCCAAGGACAAGGGTCTCTGACTCGCAGAAATTGGAATTTGGCCTGAAACACGGATACTCTTGAGGTTGTCTCAGATCATTTTTCGGGGGGGAAATGAAATGGCTAATCCGAATTTTGAACAAATTCAATTTGACGTCCAAGACGGCGTTGCCCTGGTAACTCTCAACAGGCCTGACCAAATGAATACTTGGACTCCTGTAATGGCCAGAGAGCTCAGTGATGCAATGTACGAGTGCGATGACGATGACCGAATTCGAGCCGTTATATTGACAGGATCCGGTAGGGCTTTCTGCGCTGGAGCTGACTTATCCGGCGGCGAAGGAGGATTTACCGAAAAAACTAAAATCACCAGACCAACCAAATGGCCCTACCAAATTGGAAAGCCTGTGATCGCGGCTATAAATGGTGCGGCGGTTGGAGTAGGCATTACCTATGCAATGCTGGCAGATATTAGAATCGCTGCGGCGAGAGCGAAAATAGGCTTCGCTATGGTGCGGCGAGGAATATTGCCCGAACTCGCTTCACACGTGACCGTAAGCCAAGTTGCTGGGTTCTCCAATGCAGCAGACTTACTGCTCACTGGACGAATGATGTCGGGAGAGGAGGCAAAGGAAAAAGGAATTGTCAGCGAGAGCCTTGACGCCGAAGTCTTGTTAGAGCGCGCAAAAGGAATCGCCGACGATATAGCCCAGAATACGGCCCCGGTGTCGGTCGCATTATCTAAAAAACTTCTTTGGCAGAATATTGCCTCGAATATTCCTCAGCTCATGGAGACCGAAGGGAAATTGATAAATTGGCTCGGCGACTCAGTGGACGTCAAGGAAGGCGTGAAGGCTTTTTTCGAAAAGCGAGAGCCTAACTGGTCGATGAGTCCCAGCAGGGATATACCCGAAGATCTGTTAGATCTAACCAAGGGGAACTAGACGAAGCAATTTCTTTCTTCGGAGGGCCGAACAATGAGTCAGCTTAGCCAAGACCCGTACACCCAAGAAATAGGCGGCACCAAAGAGGCGCCCACAAATTTACTTGGAAGATTCAAATATCTTGGGCCTAGTCTGATCGTTACTGGAGCGGTCATTGGTTCGGGAGAACTTGTGCTGACAACGAGTTTAGGAGCTGCCGCGGGTTGGGCGCTCTTATGGTGGTTATTGCTGTCTTGTTGGTGCAAGGCGCTCGTACAGGCCGAACTTGCTAGGTACACCATTACCACCGGCGACACATATCTGAGAGCTATCAATCGTCTACCAGGCCATTTCGCTGGTCTATCCTGGCCAATTTGGATGGGCATCCTCGCCTACGTTCCAGGAACAATGGGTTTGGGCGGAATCTTTGGCGGCGCAGGTCAATCCTTATCTTTTTTAAGTTCCCTAGCCGGCATAGAAATAAGCGGGATTTTTTGCACCGGAGCCATCGCCATAGTGTGTTCGGTTATTTTATCGACAGGGAGTTACAAGTGGCTTGAAAGCTCAATGCTACCGCTTGTTATCGGTTTTACTGTCGCCACTCTGACATGCGTTTTCGCGATGCAATTTACAGAATTCGCGGTCACACCCGGCGAAATACTCTCTGGCCTTAAACCGGATTGGGGTCTTTTCATCGCTTTCGCTGCACTCGCACTATCCGCCTATGGCTATACTGGAACTAGTTCAGGCGACATTAGCGCCTATACCTACTGGTGCATAGAAAAAGGCTACCCGACCTATATTGGTGGTGATCGAAACGATCCGTCCTGGGAGAAACGGGCAAAAGGATGGGTAAAAGTCCTGCACACAGACGTTTGGCTTGCCCTGATCGTGGTAACCTGCGCCACGATTCCCTATTATATTTTGGGCGCTGGAGTTCTGAACCAAATGGGTATTGTCCCGGAGGGAAATGACGAGACCATATCCGCTCTATCGAACATTTTTACGCAAACGTTGGGCCAATGGGCAGTCTGGATATTTAGTATCGGGGCCTTCTTCATTCTATTTTCTACCGTGCTATCGGGAGCGGGTGCTGGTGGAAGACCGATACCAGACTATCTGATCGAATTAAAACTAATTGATAGAAATAATCTCTCGCTCAGAAAGAGCATCATTAGATGGTATCTCGGTTTTCTGCCGATCGTAGCCTTCCTGATTTACTTGTTCGTTCCAAACTTTGTGATTTTAATCATGATCGGCGGATTAACCTCTGCACTATTCTTACCTATTCAGAGTGGCGCCACTATTTACCTACAAAAAAAATTCATGGATTCAAGGATCCAACCCAACAAGATTGTCAAATACGGTCTCTGGGTTATATTTGCATTCGAACTAGTAATGGCAGGTTTTGTAGTGTGGTTTGTCGTGCTGGCCCGCTTCACAAGCTAACCCAAAACAAGCCTGAAAAAACCAAGATCCTTGTCGATCTAGAAGATTGAGCATGGCTGCAGCCGGGATTGTTCTTAGTTCAAAGCGCCGCCCTTCACTGGGGCGTCATGGCTATCGCGGGAACTGAGCAATGATTACGTAAAGCTAAGTCTTATAGGACTGGTCTTCAGATTCCAACATCCGCATTAAAGCAGGCCATGCGAGCTGGGAAGACCTGCTCGGGGAATCCGGCTTCACGCGACCATAATCGCTAAATAGTTTGAGCGCTCTCTCGTTCGGTTCATACAATTCTTGGCCGCTTGACAATGCATCCACCTGGACTTTGCAGGCGTTTTCTAAGGTATAGATTAGATAGAAAGCTTCTGGCATATCCGCTGCACAGGTTAGAAGTCCGTGATTGTGCATAATCATAATGTTCTTATCGGCTAGGTCTCTTCCAATTCGTTCGCACTCATCATCATCACCAACGGCTATGTCGTACTCGTGATACGCAACATTGGCCATTATTTCGTTTGCTTGTTGCGTCAAGGGCAGCAAGCCGCATTTCATAGTCGAAACCGCCATGCCCGCTCTAGTGTGACTATGGAAGACCGCATTAATATCGGGCCTGGCTTTCAACACGGCAGTATGAATCGCATGCCCAGCATCGTTGTAGGCATGATCTCCACTGATAACGTTTCCGTCGAAATCGACTTTCAATAACGAAGACGCGGTAATCTCTTCAAACAAAAGACCATAAGGATTGATCAAATATTGTTCCGGTTGACCGGGAACGCGTGCGGAGAGATGGGTAAAAATCAAATCTGTCCAACCAAACTTCACAAAGAGTCTGTAACAGGCTGCCAACCTCACCCGGGTATCCCATTCCTCTTGAGAAATATCTCCAATCGGTACTACATTTTCCGCCATAATTTTCCTCTTTCTCTACTTACGCTTTAGTGTCCATACTGATCCGCATTTTTCAGCATGTGAGCCGGACCATGCGGCTCGTTGATCGCTGCATTTTCACCATAAAGCCTCTCTTTCTGATCTCGATAGTTATCTCGATTTGCTCCTAAGGGCGCGAGTTCAGCGGCTTTACCTTTAGCCTTGTCCAAAAGAATTTCAATATCAGAGAGATCCTGGACAAAACCTGCTTCCTTAGCCATCGGTCCACTCCATCGCTTGGCGAGCTGAACGGTTTCGTAAAACGCACTCATAGACATCTTGTGACGAAACAAAGCCAGTTCAGGTGTTGGTATGGTCATACCTAATTGCATTTCGGGGGCGCACAAAAAGCCACGATCAGCTCTCATAATCCGTAGGTCGTGGCATAGCGCCGCCATGAGACCCGCTCCAAAGGCGTGCCCATTGATCGCACAGATAGTCGGCATGGGGAATGTGATTATTCGACCCATAAGCCCCATGAACTCACTCCCAAAAACTTTTGAGTCTCCGCCTTCTGGGTGGCTTTGTGGATCAGTGACCCAGTCAATATCTAGACCATTGGAATAGAACTTTTCATCACTCGAGATAGTTACCAAAGCCGCGGGGCCTGTGGAGGTCTCCACCTCATCTAGAACACCTGATAATTCGCGCACGAAAGTCGTATTCCAACGATTCTCACCACCAACAAAAGTCAAAACGAAAACGTCACCATCACGCTCTAATTCCATCAATTCTTTTGACATATTCGTTTCCCCAAACGTTGGCCTCGATTTGTATTCAGGAGTAGATTATGCAATGAGTTCCTGAAAAATCCTACACGGGGAGCGAGATGATCCAAATCTACCACGTACCTGCCACACGAGGCGTTAGACCAATCTGGCTATGCGAGGAGCTGGGTCTCTCATACGAAATTCTCCCAGTGGACTTTAGCCCCGAATATCGTGCCAGCGCTGAGTGGCGAGCTATGAATCCAGTTGGGAAGGTGCCAGTAATGATAGACACCGATGCCAATGACCTGAAAATATACGAGTCTGGTGCAATGGTTCAGTACATCCTGGATCGCTATGGCGAGGGTCGATTACAGCCCACTCCTGGTACCGCCGAGCATGCTATCTATCTTCAATGGAGCTGGTTCGCAGAAGCAACGTTCGCCCGTCCGTTAGGAGAAATCGTCAATCATTTTCGGGAATTCCCAGGTGATAAAACAAAAGAAGACGTCGTTGAGGAGATGCGAGATCGAGCGAGGCTGTCTTTGGACGCCATCATTCCAGAGATTGCCAACAAGGACTATATCCTCGGCGAGCAATTTTCAGCAGCTGACATTATGCTGGGCTACACAATCATGCTATGCGAAAAATACCTGAAAGAGACGTTACCCGAGAGGATCCAACCTTACTGGGAAAGGCTGGAGGCCAGGCCCGCTTACCGAGCGGCAATGGGGTTGTAGCAGAGAAACTGAGCATGACTGGACAAAATAACATTTCCACAAAAAGCCACTGGATGCCGTTTACGGCAAACCGGCAGTTTCACAAGGATCCGCGAGTAATCGTAGAAGCTAATGGTTGTCACTTCTTAAGTCAGGACGGGCGAGAAGTTTTCGACTCCTTATCGGGCCTCTGGTGCTCCGGGTATGGACATAATCGAAAAGAGATCAACGAAGCCGTTACAAAACAGCTGGAAACTTTAGATTTCGCTCCGTCCTTTCAATTCACACATCCAGGGGCAACTGAACTGGCTGATCGATTAGTAGAGATTGTTCCAGACGGTTTAGACCACGTACTATTTGCGAATTCAGGATCTGAATGCGCGGATACGTCCCTTAAGCTCGCAAGGGCTTATTGGAGGATGCAGGGAAAGCCGAGTAAAACCAGATTCATTGGCAGGATGAAAGGTTACCATGGCGTCAATTTTGCCGGCACCAGTCTAGGCGGAATCGGACCGAACAGA
This sequence comes from uncultured Gammaproteobacteria bacterium, assembly GCA_913051785.1. GTDB lineage: Bacteria > Pseudomonadota > Gammaproteobacteria > Pseudomonadales > Azotimanducaceae > UBA4421. The sequence goes on along the minus strand of CAJXCK010000009.1, from coordinate 10,399 downwards.
AGATTATTCGGACAGTTGGGAGATGCTGACCATCTGCCGCATACACTCCAACCTGAACTTGCGTTCACCAAAGGTCAGCCAACCGAGGGTGCTCACCTCGCCAATCATCTTGAACAATTAATCCAATTGCATGATGCATCCAACATTGCCGCCGTTATTGTGGAACCCTTATCTGGCTCGGCCGGAGTTATCGTACCGCCTTTGAACTATCTGAACAGACTGCGCGAAATTTGTACCGAACATGACATCCTACTAATTTTCGACGAGGTGATAACAGGTTTTGGAAGACTTGGCGAAGTTTTTGGGTCGACCGCTTTCAATGTCACACCGGACATCATGAATGTTGCTAAAGGCCTGACAAATGGTGTTATACCAATGGGTGCTGTTATCTGCTCCGACAAAATCTACGACTCCTTTATGATGAATGATCAGCCCGATCACATGATTGAGTTGCCGCACGGCTATACATATTCGGCTCATCCGGTAGCTTGCGCTGCTGCTCTCGCCGCTTTAGACGTCATGTTGGAAGAGGATATGATTGGAAAATCTCAAAAACTGGCTCCCATCCTCGAAGAAACAATTCATTCTTTAAAGGGCTATAAGAATGTTACTGACATCAGAAATTTCGGAATGGCCGCAGCTTTACAGATCGCACCGCGTGATGGCGATCCGATTGTTCGACCCTTTGAAATTGGAATACGTTGTTGGGAACTAGGCGTTTACGTGCGATGGGGCGGGGATACACTTCAATTTGCTCCACCTTTTATTTCTGAAGAGAGCGACATCAGAAGTATGAGTGACACACTGGCTGAAGCAATAGATCAAGTTCACTGATTGGTAGAAATTCCACGTAGCAATAGTAAACCAAAAATATCCGGTTATATTACATGGATGCTATTAACTGAAAGAGCGAATCTAAAATAAGGAGGAAAGCATGGTTTTTCTTGGACATCTTAGAGTAATCACCCTAGTGAGCGCATTTTTTGTCATAAATGCAACGAATGCTGGGCATCACGAGGAAGGAGAGATGAAAAGCGCCATGGACGAGGCTCTTTCTTCTCAATCGGATGATACAAAAGCTCGCTATATCTATAGAAACCCTAAAGAGACGATGAGTTTCTTTGACATCAACGAAGGAATGACAGTTGTCGAAGCATTGCCAGGCGGAGGTTGGTATACGAAAATATTAGTACCCTCTCTGGGCGCCGAAGGCACTTTGGTGGGCGCTAACTATCCGACTGCAATATTCAAAAACTTCGGTTACGACGATGAAAGGATAGCTAAACTAAAAAGCTGGGCTACCGATTGGCCAGCTCAAGTGGACGAAGCAAAACCCGAAAATTCGGCGAACGTATCTGGATTCGTGATGGGCGAACTGCCGCCGGAGATGGCAGGAACAGCTGATCGATTTCTGTTTATTCGTGCACTTCATAATTTAGCGAGATTCGAAAGGGACGGCGGGCATCTCACTACTGCTCTAAAAAGCGCCTATGACATTTTAAAGCCAGGTGGGATAGTCGGCGTTGTTCAACATGAGGCACCCGAGTCTGCAACTGACGCTTGGGCTAGTGGCTCAAACGGCTATTTGAAGAGAGATTTCGTCATTGCTCAGCTCGAGGCGGCTGGATTTGAGTTTTTGGCTTCCAGCGATGTCAATGCAAATCCGAAAGATATTCCTGGAGAAAAAGACAAAGTTTGGAGACTTCCGCCTACTTCGAGTAAAAAAGAGATGTTAGCAATTGGTGAATCCAATCGCATGACTCTCAAGTTTATAAAACCAACATCCTAGTGCTAGATTAGACGGGGCCAGCGAAGAAGCTGGCCTCGGTTCTAGGATGAGCAGATTACTTTAGCGGAGCAAGGCTCACCAGACTTGATCTCCAGAAGATACAGAGAAAGAAGTTGCCTGAACTCGCCGCTATTTGGCTGACACTTAAACTTTCATTAGTCACGACTCTAGTGCTACTAATGATAGGTTTGCCCTTCGCCTGGTGGCTGTCGAATAAAACCGGCACGCTGAGAACAGTTCTAGAGACCCTGACCTCTCTGCCTTTGGTAATGCCACCTACGGTAATAGGCTTCTATCTTCTAGTCATCTTGAGTCCGGATACTTTCTTAGGAGGACTCTGGCTAGATCTAACTGGAGATACACTTACTTTTTCCTTTGCAGGACTAGTCGTTGCCTCGATCATTTATTCGCTACCTTTCATGATTCAGCCTCTTCTGAACGCCTTCGAAAGTGTGGACCCGAAATTGAAAGAAGCTGCTGCAGATCTAGGCGCTTCAGCGACTGAAATATTTCGATATTTAATTCTGCCTCTGAGTAAGCGGGGCATAATAACTGGAGGAATTCTGACTTTCGCACATACGGTTGGCGAATTTGGCATCGTTCTCATGGTCGGCGGCAATATTCCCGGTGAAACGAGAGTTATCTCTATCGCACTTTATGAAAAGGTTGAGATATTAAATTATGCGGAAGCTCATATCTTATCTGTCGCCCTTCTTACTTTTTCATTCCTTGTTCTTTTTATTACATATTCATTGAACAAAATGCCGTTGATGAGACTTCGGTAATGCTGAGCGCACAAATTAAATGTTCTCGAGCCTCGTTTTCCATTGCGGCAAATGTAGATCTACAGCCCGGGACTCTCTACGGGTTAATTGGGCCTAGCGGATCCGGGAAAACGACTTTTCTACAGGTCTTGGGGGGGCTCGTTACGGCGGATGGAGACATTAAATTCAAAGAGCAAATTTGGCAAAACAATTCATTCATAGCACCCAGCCAGAGTAGATCTACCAGTACAGTTTTTCAGGAGAATCGACTTTTCCCGCACATGACTGTAAAAGAGAATCTTTTATTTGCGACAGAAAGAAGTTCTGACAATGCAAGCTCCGTCGACATGGAGACCGTTTTAGAAAATCTTGAGATAGATCGGCTTCTGGAAAACAAACCCCAGAAATTATCAGGTGGCCAAATAAAAAGAGTCTCGATAGCTCGTTCCATTTTGAGCAATCCAGACGTTTTGCTACTTGATGAACCAACCGCCGAATTAGAGGATCGGCTAAAGTCAAAGATCCTCAAGTTCATCGGCGAACTCACGAGGATTAACAATATGATCACGATCCTGGTTAGCCATCACCTACCGGATATCGCAAGATATTGTGCAGAGACAATGGTCATTTCAAAGAATACGATCTCGCCACCCAGGCCGACTCAATCAATTTTCGCCCACGGCCTAACCGGGTTCTCTGAGCAAATAGACTTCCAGGAAGGCTCTGTTTTATCCGTAACAGTCGTTGACCACCAAATAGACCGGGGACTGACCAGCTTGGAAGTAGCGGGCGAAGTTATTGTCGCCCCAATAACCGACAATCTCAAAAAAGGCGAACAGACGAATATTTTTGTGTTAGCCAGAGACGTGATATTGGCTTCAAACCAACCCCAAAATATCAGCATCAGAAATTGTCTTTCGGGTCAGTTAGTTGAAATAAACGAGCATCCAGACGATTTTTCGTCGATAGTTATGGTGGATCTAGGCGGACAGATTTTGGCCGCACAAATAACGAATAGTTCGTTGCAGGACATGGGGCTCCAAACCGGACAAACAATATTTGCCCTGATAAAGACCGTTTCTATAGAAGTCTAAGAGGCCATGTTTTCTCGCCAGTTTCCATGAAAGCCGAAAGGTATACGGTGGTCTAAATACCCGTTTGCGACGGGGCCCGACTTTAGATCGAGAGCATCAAAAACAAGCAGATTACTTGCGCACCGGTTCGCATCATAGGTATAAGCTAGTAGAAAACCATCGCCCTCCGCCGATTCCTCCGTCCTAGGTACAAATACCGGCTCGCTCACCGCAACGCCTGGACCAGCCTCATAGACATCTCTCGTTCCGTTCTGCAGATCCACTCTACATAGCATGTCAAATCCGCCAACTCGATTTTTCGGTTTAGAGTCAGCTGCCATGAAACCATAGCGATAGTCGAGACCTGTCCTGCGTTCATCGAGTCTAGGGAACTCTGTATCTAGATCATCTAGTTGTTGCCTTTGATACGTATCGGTCTGGGCAGACAAATCAAAAGTCCAGCGAACTAAGTTCGCGTTGGCTTTTTTGGGGTCTCCAGGTGAGCCATCAGCGAAGGGGAACAACGGCGCCTGAGGATATTCACAGACATCGCAAAATATTTTATCGCCGGTTGAGAAGGAATTCATCGGATGAAAAACATAGGCGGCTTCTCCCGTGAACCATCTCATGTCGGCAACGCTTCCATTTCTCGGCATAACACCAACATGAACTGACTTATCAGGCTCCCAGGCATAGACAGGAAGGCCGGACATAGCTCGCTCAAGAGAGCCTGTGAGCGGCATGATTGGGAACAAAATATAATCGCTAGTAACCATAAAATCGTGGACCATAGAAGCGTAGGGAGCCTCGAAGGACTCACTGCGCACTAATCTTCCCTCTCGATCGACCACATTGAATGTCATAGCGGGAGAGATTCCTCCGTCTGCGTTGTACCCGAAGAACAGCATTTCCCCGGTTTCATTATCTATCTTAGGATGTGCGGTCATCGGGCCTTTGAGTTTGCCTTCATAGGTGTAACGTCCTTTGGATTCTAGAGTATGCGGGTCAAGTTCGAACGGGGCATGCCCTTCTTCCAGGGCCAACAGCTTACCCGCGTGCCAAATTACGTTGGTATTGGCGAGGCCATCTGTAACCACACCTGCCACCGATGGATCCTGTTTTGAAGGATCGAACGGATTGAACAATGCTCGGCCGGCGTTTCTTTCAAGATGCCATTTTTTCGTCCGAGCCCAGCGGTTCCTATAACTAATCTTCCCTTCCTCAATATGGAAAGCATGAATCATCCCGTCTCCGCCGAACAAGTGGTAACCACCTCTGGGCGCAAACTGAGGATTAGGGCCATTTCGGTAAAAACTCCCATTCAAAGCAGAAGGAACCTCGCCCTCAACCCGCATATCGTGAATATCACACTCCATCAATAGAGGCTCATACCCACCCACCAGATTCGGATGTTTTGGAAACATTTCGGCCATTACCTTCTCCTAATACCGTTTTAATTTTTTTGACTATTCAATATCCACACCAATCGGACAGTGGTCTGAACCCATAACCTCGGGCCAAATAAACGCATCCCGAATTCTTTTCGACGCCGACTTCGAGGCCATTATATAATCTATCCGCCAACCAACATTGGCCTCTCTCATACCACCAAATTGTCTCCACCAGGTATAGTGATCGGGCTCACCGGGATGTAAAGAACGGAACGTATCAACCCATCCTTCTTTTTCCCAATTACTTAACACCTCTCTCTCGACCATAAGAAAACCACTCGACTTCTTGTTCGACTTTGGACGCGCAATATCTATTTCGTGATGCGCTGTATTGTAGTCTCCAGTTACGAGGACGGGGCCTGTTTTTTCCAGCTGTTTTATTTGCTTTAGAACCTGGTCACAAAAATCCAACTTATAAGGGACCCGGCTATTGTCTCGATCTTTACCGCTACCGTTCGGGAAGTAGATACTTGCTAAGGATAATCTTCCGAATTTGGCAACTAAAAACCTTCCTTCTTCATCGAACTTCTTAACCCCAAGACTGTCTACAGTCTTAGTTGGTTTTTTTTTACTGTATATCGCCACACCGCTGTAGCCCGGACGTTCTGCTGGAGAAAAAACCGCGTGCCAACCCTTTGGCTCCAGAACTTCTTTGGTCAATTGTTCGGGAAAAGCTCTAACTTCCTGCAGACAAAGAACATCTATGTTTTTCGCGTTTAAGAAATCCAGAAACCCTTTCTTAGCACAAGCCCTTAGCCCATTTACATTCCAACTTACTATCCGCAAATCGATCCTTTATTTCTTAGTTACCTTTTTATAAGCAAAGTAGCCCATCGCCACAAATTTAAGACATCAGCAAAAGCCGCAGCCACATAGGTAAAGGCCGCCGCTCTTAGTATCTGCCTGACCGCCCTTTGATCGGAACCATCAACGTATTTACCTTCATTCAATACTGGCAGAGCTTTCCCAAAACTTGCATCCCACTCGAGAGGGAGTGTGACTAGATGGAGCAGCATCCTAGTTATAAGCCCAGATAAACCGATAGCAAACGTTACCGACAAGGGAACAGGATGCCTGAGCAAGAGGCCGACCAATGGTGCGGCCCAAATCATCGCTGAACTTACTCTGGCCAATCGATTTGCTAGAGAGGCGAGTCGAGTTCTCGCCGCCATTCGCGGATCTCCCTGTTGATGCTGAATCGCATGCCCTACCTCATGAGCCGCTATAGCCACCGCAGTTAAGGATCGTGTAGAGTAATTTGACTCAGTCAGCCTTACCGTTTTTGTTTCAGGGTCGTAATGATCGCCTTGTTCGGTCGTCTCAACCGAAACCCCCTCCAAGCCGAATCGCTTAACGAGGTGTTTCGCCAACTCACCACCAGTCCCAGGCATCGAAGGCTTCGGCTGACTATGCTTCCTCATTGCCCATTTCACCCACAACGTAGGAGCAAAGAACAGGAACAAGAGCCCACCCGCTAGAACTATCGCCAACCCGGTCCCCTATTCAGTGAATTTCGCACTAGTAACCAGTGCTCTCCCTCTTAGCTTGGGTAATACCTTTAGCCACAGAAAGTTCTTTTACTGCATTTTTCATCATATGACCTGAGTCGCTTCCTAGCGCCGCAAAATTAAAGCCTAACTCGAGATATTTTTGTGTATATTCAATGCCGCCAGTGTGAATTCCTGCAGCAACTTTATGCTTCTTGCAAAGTGCTAGTAACCTTTTTACTTCCTCCAGGTGCTCCTCCTGAGGCTGATCACCCATTGCTGGCAGCCCCATAGATAACGCCAAGTCAGCAGGGCCTATATATACAGCGTCAAGACCTGGTGTGGTTATGATCTCCTCTGCTTTTTCTCGGCCCTCTGCCGTCTCTATCATCGCGATACAAGCAATCTGATCATTGGCCTCAACGGAATAGCCTTTCCCACCGTACAAGGCTCCTCGAATCGGTCCGAAAGACCTGAAGCCATCGGGAGGATATCTGCATGCCATAACCGCCTGTTCTGCCTCTTCCCTGTTATTGATCATAGGGACAATCACACCATAGGCGCCAGCGTCCAAAACCTTCATTATCTCGTAGGGCTCGTTCCATGGGACTCGAACCAAAGGGGTCGCAGCAGATGTTGAGATAGCCGGCAACATATAGGCCAAATCCGTATAATCAATGATTCCGTGCTGCATATCGACACAGACCCAATCAAATCCGATACTTGCAAGCGCTTCCGCGGAATAAGCGTTAGCCATACTCAACCAACAACCAACTGTTTGTTTGTCTTCTTTCCACGCTTTTAAAGACGTATTTTCTCTCATAATAACCTCTCTCCCTGATTTCTCTGAATCCGTAACATTTAACGTCGATTTAATTTAACATCGCTACCCTGGAAAATCAGTGGAAAGAAACGTCCTTTGTCATCTTTAGAAGAAGATTTTAGAGCCCTAAGCTTTTTAACTAGACGTATTATCGGACTGCTTGAAGAAACGGATGAGCGTTATTGGATCTTGATGTTTTCCAGGTCACTCGAACAAATAGAGACCAATAACTTGTCAGGCGCCACTGGTGTTTTAGGTTGCTTTGGAGGAGAAGATACTTTCTCCGATTTAATATTAGCCAAGCACTTAGAAAAGTCGGACCCACTCCAGTTTAAAAATCTTAATGCTCGACTAAATGGTCTGAGGAACGAGACTTTTCAGGCGGCTCGCAAGATCGCCTCCAGACAAAACTGGTAGCTCCTATTCCGTCAGATAGTCTTACAAAAGTTTGCAATATCTGCCGCCGTATCCTTTGAGATATCAGGACAAGTTGAGGGGAAAATCTCAGTACCATGGATTGTGCCCATGACTTGACGGCAGCGAGCTTGGACACCAGCGCGCAGCAATAGGCGATAAAAATTGATCCCCTCATCTCTTAGGGGGTCACACTCATTAACGCTTATGATAGTGGGCACCAGCCCGCTTACGTCATCTTCTGATGAGAAACCCGGCCAAGCCAGAGGATTCTTTTTCTCATATTCCTCGAGCCCGTAGCCAAGACGCCCATAGTTGTTATGCAGGTCAAGCAAAATGCCATTATTCTCGATCGATGATGGGTTTTCAGGCAAAGGCCAGAAACCTGCTATGTAAGGACACAATGAGTACAAGCCGCGAATGAGGGCAAGCTTCCCCTCCTGCTTAAGTTTTAATCCCGTTGCGATGGTGAGGTTACCACCTCCACTTTCTCCCGCGACGATAATATGGGACTTATCGATTTTGAGCGCTTCTGCCTCTCGAGCAAGCCACTCTAATCCTGAAACGCAATCGTTTAAGCCTGCAGGAAATGGGGCCACTTCGGGCGCGCTAGATGGACTTATGCAATTTCGAAAATCAACCATCGCAACTCCCACTCCCTGAGCAGCTATTACTCGAGCCCACGCTCTATAATTACCGTCGTAACAAGAAAGAGTCGCCATCCCGCCGCCGTGTATGTAATAGACACATGGAACTAATTCAGAACCCTCAGGCCGAACAAATCGAACTTTTATCTCATTGTTATCAGGACTTGAAATAAACGTATGCTCGGAGAAGGACAAGCCTTTGAAAGAAGCAACCTCTTCTGTATCAGCCATATCCAAAAAAGCTCTTAGCATCTCCTGTGCGGCCTTGCTTTCATCTGAGTTCGCTTTGTCTACCAACTCCTGACGACTCTCAGCATCCGGCGTCATTCCACTAAAATCCATCTCCCCGAAGACCGCTTTAATCCTAGGATCTATCCTTGGATCGTCCATAATTTTTGAATTGGCCACTGTTCCTCTCCCCTAAACTGCTCTGTAGAAACTTACGCGAATTAGTTAACCTGTCAAAGTAAATAGAGACTTAGAAAGGATGAGACATGATGGAATTGTGGACGTCGGCCACACCGAACGGCTGGAAGGTGAATATCATGGTAGAAGAATTGATTGAAGCGGGTGTGGAGATGCCTGGGATGAAAATCCGATCAATCAACTTATCAAAAGGCGAACAGTTCACAGACGAATTTACGGCAAAAAATCCAAACCAAAAAATACCGGTGCTTATCGATGACGATCGATCTGTCATGGAGAGTTGCGCCATTCTTCAATACCTGGGAGAGAAATACCCCTCTCCTTTACTCCCATTGGGTGAAGCGCGTTGGGATGTTATTCCTTGGGTCTACTGGCAAGCCGCGAACGTGGGGCCCAATTTTGGCAACAAGCTGAGCTACACCCGATATATGGATGACGTCGACCCTCTAAAAAAAGAACATCCGCTCGAGAGATTTAATAAAGAGGCTCTAAGATTAATGTCAGTCTTAGCAAACCAGTTAAAAAAACATGAATGGGTCTGCGGAGATAATTTTACGATCGCGGACATAAGTATCTATCCATGGGTTCGGGGTTATAAATGGAGCAAAATCGACATAACTCAGTATCCCGAGATCCCCAAGTGGGTGGAGCGTGTTCGCGCTCGACCAGGAGTAGAGAGAGGTCTTAGTTATGGCGTTCCAAAAGACGAGATCGACAAGTGGAGTGCGGAACGAAAAGCGCAGTACCGTAAAAACGGCGCCACCATCGCTAGCAACGAAAACCTGAATACCGAAATTTAAAGCGCACTAAAGTCTGCCTCTCGTTTTTCTTTAAACGCAGCGATCGCTTCCAAGTTAGCAGGGCCACCCATCAGGCTGCTTATCGCGACTGTTTCGACCTCATTTACCTCCCGTAAGGCGTCCCTTTTTGGGGCCATCAAAAGTTCTTTATTCGTTATCAGGGAGGACAAAGGTTTTGACGCCAAAATGTCAGCGTGTCTTGAAACAATCGATAACAATGCATCATCTGGACAAACCGAAAAGACCAGGCCAGATTGTTTGCATGTCTCAGCGTCCAACCATTCCGAGCTCATCAGAGCCCAAGTTGCCGCCTGATGCCCCATTAATCCTGGGAATGTAATTGTACTGCCGGCCTCCGCCGACAAACCCAGTGATGTAAATGGACATTTCAGTCGCGCACTCTCTGCCATAAATACCAAATCTGCAAGTCCGCAAATCGTACAGCCGAATCCAACACCAATTCCATTAATAGCCAGCAGTATTGGCTTTGGATAATCAATAAATGCTTCAAACATGCCGGGAAAACCATGTTTTGGGGTGGCTCCTTTTACTCCGACGGTGGTGAGATCCAAACCCGCGGAGAATGCTCTTCCTGCCCCCGTGATAATGAGGACTTTCACATCATCATCTTCAGCGGTAGTTAAAAGAGCGTCTGCAACAGAATCAAACATCTCTTCATTAAAAGCGTTCAGAGCTTCGGGTCTTTGAAAGGTTAATGTTGCTAC
>CAJXCK010000008.1 GCA_913051785.1 uncultured Gammaproteobacteria bacterium | reverse complement strand
TTCTCCGTCTTTATTTCTTGAGGAAGGTTGCACAAAATATTCAAAGTCTTTTCGAAGCCCTGATTCTTCCAGGATTCGCTCTAGGACCAATTCACCCCAATTCCCTTGCAGCTTCTTATCCCCTTTCAAAGCCTTTGTAAGGTTCTCTGCCTCGGCATTAATCTTGGCACTTGCTTTCTGAAGGTTCTGCACTTCGTTCAACAAAGACGCCCTACCCTTTGTTTCAGTCTCGTGTACCTGATCGACTCTGGTTCTAAAATCTCCTAGCTGTTCTTTAAAAGGCTTGAGCATAAGATCCAGGTTTGTCCTTTGTTTTTCTCCCTGCATCTCAAAAACTTTATTGGCCAGCAGCTCGAATTCCTGCTTCAACTTTTCCCGCGTTTCCGCAAACAACTTCTCTTTTTCCTCGAAACCTTTCTTCATCTCGCTTTGTTTCGCTAAAGCTGATGCCTTGTCAGCCTCTAGTGAAGTAATTTCTTTACTCGCTTTCTCAATTTGCTCCTCGAGCTTAACGAGATTTTCGACCTTCATTTCCAACGTTTTGTCACGAACCGCAATTATCTGATCCAACTCGCTTTTTTGTGCCTGCCAGGTTTGTTCAAGCGTGTTTTTCTCAGTAGTAAAGGCTTCTTCTCGTTGCGCGCGATCCCTTTCAGCAAGAGCTTGTGTACGCGACAACATTGACGAGCGGGTGATCAGGAAAGTAGCACCCGACCCGCAAACCAAGCCGGTTAGAATGAAGGCCCAGAACAAAGGCTCATTGATTAAAGCACCCACCTCGTTATCTTACTCCAACAAAATCCCTAAATCGCCGAGAAATAAGACTAAGCTGACAAAAAAGCATCGAAATGTAAAAATGGCTTCTTAAATCTGTGGATAGAAAGATGAAGAAAGTTGGCATCCAGTTACCTCGACAAGCGAATCCAGAGGCTGTTGAAATACGCTACTCATTAGAATTGGAGGCGCTTTCTTCAATTGCAGAAATCATCGAAGTGGATGCCTCAACTCCTGAGGAATTTGCCGAAGGTGTTAAGGATATGGATGCCATCATTACCTCCTGGGGATTCCGCATCGATGCCGAATTGATCTCAAAACTCAACAAATGCGTTGTCATCGGAGTGGGTAGTGTTGGCGTCGACATGGTGGACATAGAAGCCGCCACAGCTGCGGGAATAGTAGTAACCAACGTGCCGGACGTGTTCATCGAAGAAGTTGCGGACCACGCCATGATGATGCTTTTGGCTGCCGGCAGGCGAATGAAGCTCATGAACCGCATGGCTGCAGAAGGGAACTGGTGGCATGGTCGGCCGATTCTCAGCGAAGTACCGCGTCTCTACGGCCAAACTCTCGGTTTGTTGGCGTTCGGGAACGTATCGAGGTGTATGGCCAGAAGAGCCAAAGCCTTCGGTATGAATATTATCAGTCACGACCCCTATCTCAGCGAATTGACCATCTCTGAGTCGGGCGTTGAACCTGTCAGTTTTAATGAACTTCTAGAAAGATCGGACTATCTCTCCATTCACGCGCCACATAACCAAGATACGCACCATATTATCGATGCAAATGCGCTTGCGAAGATGCCAAATCATAGCGTCCTGATTAATTCAGCTAGAGGTCCTTTGATTGATGAGAGTGCATTAATCGATGCGCTCCAGAAAGGTGAAATAGCAGCTGCTGGACTTGATGTATTGGAAAAAGAGCCGCCAGAAAAGGACAACCCCTTGCTGACTATGGAAAACGTGGTAGTCAGCCCACACGTTGCCTCGGCAACAACAAGGATGCGCCCAGAGACTCGTCGAAGAACGGGACACGAGGTCGCATTAGTGCTGAAGAACAAATGGCCGATGAGCTGCGTGAATCCAACCGTGCTACCCCGTGCGGAACTAGAACGATGGCAGCCCTACCCTATGAACCGAGGGCCCAATCGTTAGCATAAAGTAAGCTATCCAAATAATTAACGACCTATGAGCCTTTTCAACGTAGACGTTGGAGACGAGGTTAGGCCAAGCTTTCAATCTGAAAGGTGGATGGAGTGCACACTCCCTATCGGACTCGTCTTGCTCGAAGGCGGCGTTATCGGTGTTATCGCATCAAAAGTATTTCAAGTAGAGCCGTGGGTTCTAGCATTGATAAGCGCTGCTCCCATGTTCGCAAACCTGTCTAGTTTTCTGTGGAACAAGCTCTCTCTCGCCAAAAGGAAAGTACAGTTCGCCTCTTATCTTCAACTCGGCGTACTAATTTGCTTATTGATAGTGGCCCTCTCTCCAGTTAATCAGCTTGGCGTCGTGATGCTCGTGACAAGCATGATCGCTTCGCGAATCCTCCTCGCAGGATTTGTGACCGTCAGAAGCGTCGTTTGGAGCCTCAACTATGCCCGAGACATTAGAGGTCAGGCCACAGGTCAGCTACAGATGATCGCAAGTGTTGTCTCAATCATTATTTCGGCAAGCATTGGGCCTTACTTGGACTACGTATCTACCAATATCGCAATCATTTATATAACCGGAGCGATTGCCGGTGTACTAGGAATATTATTCTTAGGGCGAGTGAAAGTAAGAGGAGAAAAAACTCAGTTAGCGGACGAACAAGTCCTTAAGGAAGAAACTGTTGATGGACCTTCCTTTGCCTCGGTATTGAAAAAAGATCGTTTTTTTCGGTCTTATCAAATATCAATGTTCGGGGCCGGATTCAGCAACATGCTAATCGAAGCTCCGTTAATCTTCTTGATAACCCGTGAATTAGGCGCCTCTTACACGGTCTCAATTATGCTGACCATGGTCATTCCCATAACCGTGAGATTAATTTCTCTTCCAACCTGGGCCAATTACCTCGACAAAGTCCACGTCGCCAAATTTCGGTCCAGACAAAGCATTTATTGGTTTGTCGCACAGCTCTTGACCATGGTTGGCGCGTTACTTGAATCCATCATCTGGCTCGCCATTGCCAGGGCAATTTGGGGTATCGCCATGGCTGGGGGAACCCTCGCCTGGTCTTTAGGACACAATGACTTTGCATCTCCAAAAGAGCTTTCATCCTATATGGGCGTGCACGTCACTTTGACCGGAATTCGCGGAGTCATCGCACCTGCTCTGGGTATCGCCCTTTACGCTGGTCTTCCATCAACAGGCTTTGAAGGATTTGGTACCAGTGTTTTTATAATATCTGCGGCAATGAGCGCGGTTGCGGCGCTCGGGTTTTATCGTCTCTACCGAAGAATGTCTGCGGAGAAGCAGTTGTCTTTGAAATAAAAAAGCCAGCTTCCGCTGGCTTTTCCTTCAGCTTATCTCTGAGACGTACTTATTTTTTATCGTATGGTGCGCCTGTTCCAGATGATCCCATGAAGATCTTGCTACCATCGGCAAGGGTGACATCCCTTCCGTTCGCTCTCTTTGAACGGTCCTTAGATTGGTAGCCGTCAACAATGATATAAGTGCCTGGTAGCAACGAGCGCTTGTTCAAGCCTCTTCTGAGCAATGTGTTGGGAGTACCACCCTCAACCATCCAAACCTCTTTGTCACCTCCTTCAGTCGTGTGCTCGAGATGGATCCAAGCATGCGGGTTCACCCACTCAACTTTCACAACCGGCCCTTTCAAAAGTAGAGGGCGATTCGGATCAAACTCGGCACCAAAAGCATGGTGTGCGCCTGCTTGAAAGCTTGAGAAACTCGCCAAACATGCACCTATAGCCAAGACCCCTGCCGCGATTTTCTTAAAACTCATATCAAAACTCCTATTTCTCCTGAAGGACGCTCGAGATCAAACGCCACTTTTGCATGATCATAACTATGTTTCGTCAAAAACTCGAACATTTCAACTTTGCCAAAGTTTAGTTTCCACCACCTATGGAACCTTCGTTAATAAAATCTTGCTCAAGCAGTCTCGCCCCTCGCATGATATTGCCAAACGAATAATTACCCTCGTGACACGCATATTCATAAACCTTGTCTTGCGTAGCAGGCCAGGGATACTCGCCTCCCCAAGGGGAACTCCATACCGTTGGGTCATCCACCAAAAAGCTGTAGAGTAAATCCCCATTTTCAAGCCGACTGAACTTTTCCACGACATGAAGGTTACGACTTGCCCCGTTAAGGGCTGGTTTATCAGTAAAATTGGTGGTGTCAACAACCAGTGTCTCTCCTTCCCACCAGCCAATTGAATCACCAAGCCAAGTCCGGATATCCTCGGGGCGATGCGCCTCATTCATGCGAACCACCCTAGCATCGTGGACCATCTCAGCAAGAATCATAATGCTATCTTCCGATTGAACTATACGCTTTAAGTTATTGTAAAGTGTCGGAAACATTGGCGGTCCGGCTACCGGGCCAAAGCCCAGCAAACATCTCTCAGCCGCTGGCCTGAGCTCCATATCATCATACGGTCCAGGTCCTTTCATGTCCTCCTTTAACCACCAAGCCTCGCCCTGGTTGGTGCGATACCGCTTCCTTCGCTCAGCCATCCGCTTAGCAGACGCTGGAGTGAGTTTTGGTCTGCGACCGTCTGCTGGGGTGGTCAGTATTGAGGTTCGAAACTTCCCATCGACCAGAAAAGCTTGATCACCATTATCTATCCAAAAAGTGTTGTAGCCACCGACGTTACCCGCAGCGCCGGGGGAACCATCTCCGCCCGAAGGAGGCGCGTCTCGGTCAGGATTGCTCGCTTCGTTTCGATCGGCTTTCGCCGCCGCATCGGCTGCTCGCATTTTGTCTGCGTCTTCAACGCTAAGGTATAGGTTTTTTCCGTAAGCCTTAGGTCTTTCTAGCGGCGTTAACGTGGCAACGTCATAGGTTCCACTAAGATCGACCGCGGAAAACGCCACTGGTGAGAGCGCAAGCATTCCCAACCCGAGCAAGCCAGCTAAATTAATCCTTATCTTCATAAATCCCCCCCTCATGAATTCAAGATTTGATTCGTTATTCTCCTACCTTGGTAATGGATTCCTTCTCCACTGCCCGTACATGAGTTCCTCAACAAACTCCACACACCGAAATTCCATCAGTTGCGCGTTCTCTTCCATACGCCTATAAAGTGGCATGCTTATCGTCCAAGGCTCTGTAAATGTCTGAGGATCCTCTATTGTGGCTTCATACATCAAATGATTAGGCGACATTGGTGTAAATCTTTCCGTCACTTTCATCTGATCGCTATGATGATTTCCGGCTCTATCAAACCAGGTGTCCGCGTACTGACCAGTTACTTCCACAACAAACGTGTCTCCATCCCAACTCCCTGCTGACCAGCCCATCCAGCTGTCTACCGGCGCCTCGCCAGGATCGTCCATATAAACTTCTCTGACGGCACCCGCGTACTGATAGGCGAAGAACACGGCGCTTGGGTTGTGAAAAATCTGAAAGGGCTGAGGCATGTAATTCGCTCTAGGTATGCCTGGAAGAAAACACTTTATTTCCGGATCCCTGTCTATCCAGTTCGCTTTATTCTCATCTCTCTTGGCCAATGCTTCTTCGGTGTAAGGAATATTTCCTTCTTTTACTACGCCAAGACCTGGCGGCACAGAACCAACAGCGCCAAGATAAAGAGTCTTTACAGCAGGTAATGGCCCGTGAGGTCCTTCTCGCAGTTGCATTGAGTGGCTAGCGGTATGCATCTCAATATTGTAATTCGCACTATTTAGCGCCTGCCAGACGCCATTTAGATCCGGCTTGTCCGTTCCAGAGAGCCTTGGTGCGACGTAATCCTCTGCGAAGGAACTTACTCCGAGAAACAAAGAGAACCCCACAAAAAGCGATGCTATATAGCGTGCCATCCCACTCCCCTCTTACATAAAATATGGGACAAATCGTCCCATCCCTTCGCCTAATCGTCAAGCAAGGCCGCAGCGTCTGGACAGTTGAGGTCGATTCAGAGATCCTTTAGAGAGGATACCGGGAGACTTTATGAATATCGCATCTGATTCAGTGACACCCTCATATGACGCGACGAAGGCAGAAAATATAGAAACGATCAGACTTTCTGTTCGTCAGCTGTGCGAAAAGTTCGGCGAAGACTATTGGCTGGATATGGACCGAACGAATGGCTACCCAACGGATTTCGTCAAAGAGCTGACCTCTTCCGGTTATCTGGGTGTTCTGATACCCGAGGAATATGGCGGTGCTGGACTGGGGGTATTAGAAGCCTCCGCAGTGATGGAAGAAATCTGTCGCTCAGGTGCACACGCGGGTGTTTGCCACGCACAAATGTATGTAATGGGCTCCGTCCTTCGCCACGGCAGTGACGAACAGAAAAAGCAATACCTGCCCAAAATAGCTTCCGGCGAAATACGCATGCAAAGCTTTGGCGTGACCGAACCGACGACCGGTACCGACACCACTAGCCTCAAGACAACTGCTCGAAAAGAAGGCGACAAATATATCGTGAACGGACAAAAGGTGTGGATCAGTAGAATTCAGCACACTGATCTCATGATCCTTTTAGCGAGAACCACTAATAAAGACGAGGTAGCCAAAAAAACAGACGGCTTATCCGCCTTTATCCTTGACGTAAAGAAAGCTGAAGGCAAGGGACTGACCATCCGACCAATAGAATCAATGATCAATCACCACTCTTGCGAGCTGTTCTTCGATGATCTCGAAGTTCCAGCAGAAAATCTGTTGGGTCAAGAAGGTAAAGGATTCAAGGTGATCCTCGACGGAATGAATGCGGAGCGTGTACTGATCGCGGCTGAATGCGTTGGTGACGGCAGATATTTCATCGACAAAGCATCAAAGTACGCAACAGAACGAGTCGTTTTTGGGAAACCAATCGGCACAAATCAAGGTGTTCAGTTTCCGATAGCGAGGGCTCATACACAGATTGAGGCCGCGGCCTTGATGGTTGAGAAAGCTGCTAACCTTTTTGATGCGGGTCTGCCTTGTGGAGCAGAAGCCAACATGTCAAAAATGCTTGCATCTGAAGCCTCATGGGCGGCGGGCGATGTTTGTATGCAAACACACGGTGGTTTTGCCTTCGCCAAGGAGTATCATATTGAGCGCAAATTTAGGGAAACCCGCTTGTATCAGATCGCGCCGATCTCAACGAATCTAATTTTAAGTTTCGTTGGCGAGCACGTCTTGGGGATGCCTCGATCTTATTAATATTTTTGGGAGAGAAAAAATGGGAAAACTCGATGATAAAGTCGCCATAGTCACAGGTGCAGGCGGCGGTCTAGGAAGAGCACACGCTGTACTGCTTGCCTCGCATGGAGCATCAGTAGTCGTGAACGATCTCGGCGGAGCCAGAGACGGCTCGGGTGCAGGCACCAGCATGGCAGACAGTGTTGTCGAAGAGATCACTCAGGCTGGCGGGAAAGCGGTCGCGAATTATGGTTCGGTGACCAATGATGAGGATGCAAAAAATATGGTTGCGGCGGCCAAAGATAGCTTCGGCCGGGTGGATATCCTCATCAATAACGCCGGCATCCTGAGGGACCGATCCTTCAAGAATATGACTGATGATGAATGGGATGCAGTTGTCGAAGTTCACCTAAAAGGTTCATACCTCGCCACTAAACACGCCTGGAAAGAAATGCTCGAACAGGGAGACGGCGGTCGAATCATTATGACGAGCTCAACTTCAGGTTTGATCGGCAATTTTGGACAGACTAATTATGGCGCGGCGAAGGCCGGATTAGCCGGCTTTATGAGAGTCCTTGCATTAGAAGGCATGAAGTATGGGATCACCGTCAACGTTTTGGCCCCTGGAGCGCTATCACGTATGACTGAAGATTTACCCGGTTTTGCTGGCAACGAAGAAGAGGCCAAGGAGCGTATGGCACCGAATAAGGTCTCTCCCACGGTCGCTTGGTTGTGCACACCTGAAGCAGCAAACGTGACGGGGCGCCAGTTCTGTGTGAGTGGAAACCGAGTCTCGTTGTTATCCTGGCAAGTGGACACAATTGCTGAAAAAGATTCAATAGAATCAGAATGGACCGTAGACGAGATCGGCGAAGCAATGGAAAAATCTATGGAGAGTTGGCCCAAACTGCTAAAGCCGATGGAGGTTTAACGAGGCAGTTGTCGCGGAGAGTTTACGAAGACGTTGACCGGAAAGGAAAGGGTCGACTTTGAGCTTTTCCGTTGAAAGCCCCTCAAGGTAGGCTCTAGAACAATGTTTGAATTTATTAAAAAAACTAACCCTGTAAAAAGGCTCAGGAAACGAATTAAAGCAAGAAGGTTTAATTCCAGATTAAAAGAACTGGAACTGTTCACGGAAGTTATTCCGGACGGCGTCATTATTATAAACCAGAACCTCGTTATGGAAGCAGTCAACGAGTCGGTTCAAACGCTTTTAGGGCTACCGGACAACGCTGTCGGCAAGGCGATAGACGACTGCGTAAAAAGCAATGCACTGAACGGCTATCTGCGATCCAAGTCCCAAACAGAACCGCTTGAATTCACCTCACCTATTCAAAAGGACTCCACACTGGAACTGAGGGTTTTCAGTGTCGACAATGGATCCAAGGTTCTGATTCTTCGTGATATCACCGCCCAGAATCGATTACTCACGATGCGGCAAAGTTTCGTGGCAAATGTTTCGCATGAGCTAAGAACCCCATTAACGGTCGTAAAGGGGTATCTAGAAACTATGAGCGACGATTCTAATCCAGAAGATCTCCGCATAGAGCTAATCAGCAAATTGAACGCCCCCGTATCAAGGATGGAGTCGCTCGTCCAAGACCTACTGCTTCTGACCCAGCTCGAGTCGAATCCGATTCCACCGGAAATGGACGAAATCGATATGGCGAGGCTACTAGAGGATGCATCAAACGAGGTACGGGGCCTACTTAAGAAAAAAGATTCACTAGAAATCAATCGAGAGTCTGAAGTCAAAATTAAAGGGGTAAGCAAAGAATTAAGTTCCGTCTGTATCAATCTGATAAGTAACGCAATTCGGTATAGTCCAGACGGTGCTCGAATCCAAGTTTCTTGGAGTCAAACACCCGAAGGAAAAGCTCGACTTGCAGTTAGAGACGAAGGCTTCGGCATTGCCAAGGAACATCTAGACAGAATAACTGAGCGTTTCTACCGAGTGGACATGAAAGACGCCCGCACGCGGGGTGGTACTGGTCTTGGCTTGGCCATCGTCAAGCACGTACTGCGCAGGCACAACTCGGAGCTCCAAGTCGAGAGCAAATTAAACAAAGGAAGCCTATTCTTCTGCGAATTTGATATCGCCTAGCTACGATTAACCAAAAATTCCTCTCAATGTGAGATAAAAAATGGCCGCAAGCGCTGCGCCAGCTGGCAACGTTACAATCCAAGAAACAAATATGCTTCTGACCACACTCCAATCCAAAGCTGCCAGCCCTCTCGCCAAGCCCACACCGAGGACGGCTCCTACTAGTGTATGAGTGGTCGAGATCGGCATGCCAGTATAGCTGGCAAAAACCACTGTCGAAGCGGCCGCTAACTCGGCCGCGAACCCCCTACTAGGTCGAAGTTCTGTTATCTTTTCTCCGACAGTTTTTATTACGTGAACTCCGAACGTAGCAAGTCCTATTACAATTCCGATCCCCCCGATCAATAAAACGTAAATCGGGACTGGGGATGATTGTGAGATTTCACCAGTGCTTAATATGGACAATATAGCGGCCACTGGCCCGATCGCGTTTGCTACATCGTTAGAGCCATGGGAAAAAGCCATTGCACTTGCAGTGACAATCATCAGCAGAGCGAAAATTCGTTCTATATTATCCTCAGTGGAGCTAGATTCCATATCACCAACTACAACCGGAATCTTTCTTATGAATACAACGCTTACTAACGCGACCAATAATCCCGACAGAACTGAAAGCAGAACGGCTGTAAGATCATCGATTTCTAATCCGACATGTTTTAAGCCCTTCAGAAAGGTCACTAGAGCAATAACCGTGACCGTAAGGAAGATATAAAAGGGT
This sequence comes from uncultured Gammaproteobacteria bacterium, assembly GCA_913051785.1. Classification (GTDB taxonomy): domain Bacteria; phylum Pseudomonadota; class Gammaproteobacteria; order Pseudomonadales; family Azotimanducaceae; genus UBA4421. Next base: position 32,286 of record CAJXCK010000008.1, on the reverse strand, counting down.
ACAAGCCTGCGCGTTTGCTTCTCGGGATCTTCTGCTTCGAAAATAAGCTTTTGCACCGACATAATCAGGGAAAAAGCGAGAAGACCTGCGACGATCGGTGATGTCACCCAGCTCGATGCAATCATGCCCATCTGATCCCAACGAATAGCATCAAGTCCCATCGCAACCAACGCAAACCCTACTATCGCCCCAACTATCGAGTGAGTAGTCGACACGGGCCATCCTAGTTTGGATGCGATTGTCAGCCAGACGGCCGCCGCGAGCAAAGAGGCCAGCATGCCATATACCAGTATATTGGCATCATTAACCGCTTCGCTGTCAATTATGCCTTTTCGTATCGTGGCAGTTACTTCACCGCCCGCGAGAAATGCTCCCAAAAATTCAAATATCGCCGCGATAATAATGGCCTGTTTGATTGTTATAGCCTTAGAACCTACCGAGGTAGCCATCGCGTTAGCGACATCGTTCGCGCCGATACCCCACGCCATGTAAAGCCCGAACAAAACAGCGAGTGCCAGTAGAATAGTCGTTGCTTCCATTGAGTTCCTTACCCTTTCTTATTTGACCACTAAAGATTCGCGTACCACAGTACGGACTTTACATGACTCAATTGTGACAACCCAAACCAGTCTCTTCCTTCTTCCATATCGCACCGTCGCGACAAGTCTAGCCAGTAAAACCCTTAAACGAAGTCGACGCTTAAGTTTGAGCCGTAAAGACTAGACATGCTGGCGTAAACTAAACAGTGTTGTCACTTAAATGTCATATAAATGTAACTAATTTGTAATATTTAAATATTTTTGTTATATTTGTCATGTGGCAGTGCAATTGGAGCAGATTATGACCTTAAAAATGAACTTACCTAAATCCGTGTGGACCGCGTTGGTAATGGCAACCAGTTTGACTGGGTGTGCCTCTTATCACACAGACTCTCCGACACATAGCTGGTCGTCTGACCAGGCAACTATCAGTGAATATCGCCTCGACAACTATGACTGTATATCTGATGCCAAAACGGAAGAACAAGAATTAAAGCAGAATACTGCGCAATTTCAGGAATACGCTAACTGCATGAAAAAGAGGGGTTACGCTCTGCGAACCTACTAGGCCCTAGACTAGGCGTTCATCCTTTATTTTGGGATCCGGCAGGTCAGGCATTATGACTGCCCTGCCCCCATTTGATTCACACGACTCGAAAATAGTTTGCTTGAAATAATTAGTAATTCTCGCCTCTGAAACTATCAACATTCCCCGATCCAACCCACCATTGCAAAAGTTGCCCTGCGCTAAAATATTCTTGCTCTCCTGGAACAACCCAAGACTTGTTAGAAACAAAATAAACAGGCCATTAAGCATGATTCGTGACCGATAAGATATCCGCAACTTAGATTCGATCTTCATTGTGTCAATACGATGACAGGACAATTACAAATCGATGAAATCTTTACGTTATTTATTCAGATTCATATATTTGTCACAAATTAAATACAAACTTTGCCTCGGACGTTTGGAGGAAAAATGGCTCCGTATATTCTTATCGTAGAGGATGAGCCCGACATTCGAGAACTACTTAACTTCACTATATCTCGAGCAGGATACGATATAGTAGAGGCCGAAAATGCAGAAGATGCGCTGAAGCTGCTTGACCGCGGCGCCCCAGAACTCATGATTATCGATTGGATGCTCCCCGGCATGGACGGCATCGATCTGGCTAAACAAATTCGCTCAGACGATATCTTCAGTAAACTACCGATTATTATGCTGACGGCCCGTGGAGAGGAGATTGATAAACTCAGGAGTTTCGAGGCAGGTGTCGACGACTACGTAACAAAACCCTTCTCCCCGAAGGAATTGACGGCGCGAATCAAAGCACTTCTAAGAAGAACGGGACAACCGGAAAATCATGAGCTTTCTGTCGCTGGAATCAAAATGGACCTCACAAGCCACAGGCTATTTGTGAACGACAAAGAAGTCGCTATCGGCCCCACAGAATTCAAATTGCTTGAACTTTTTATGCGCCACCCAAACAGGGCCTTTGACCGCTCCCAACTGTTAGACCGAGTATGGGGAAGGAGCGTCTATGTCGAGGAAAGAACCGTTGATGTTCATGTTCTCCGGTTGAGAAAGGTACTAAAGCCTTCCGGTAGGGACCATATCATAGAAACAGTTCGAGGTTTAGGTTATAGATTGGCGTCCTAGACCTTGGGGCCAAAAAAAACCCGGCAGATGCCGGGTTTTTTTATTGTTACTTTTTCAAAAATCGTACTTAGCCGAAGCACTAAATCCCATGCCGGGCTTTTCTTCAAAAACCATAACAGTTCCTCTCTTTAGCTCTATCGCCTCATCGAGAATGTTTTGAAGCTTGATCTTCACAGTAAAGTTTTCCGATGGATACCAAGCGTAAGCAATGTCCATGGAACTGAAAGGTTGTTCATAAACATCCTGAGTACCATTACGACCTGCCGTATAAAGCCTTTCTCCAAAGACGTTAAACATTAGCGAGGCGGTATGCTCACCACTCTCTGAGTCGTAGCCTAGCATCACATTCACCACATAATCAGAGGCTCCCTGCGCGGGTCGCTCATTATTAGTCGGATTATCTGCCAAAACACCTGCCACGGTCTCAGAATCCTGCAGCGTGGCGTTCCCCTTAACGAAAAGTGTCTCGCCCCATGCGCCAAATCCACCGAGTTCATAAAGGCCTTCCACCTCTAAACCCGTTACAGTTGTCGATTCCGCATTGATAATCTCTCTGGCTCGGTTGGTATCACTTGCGCCAACCTCAAAGAACTCGATTGGATCACTGATGTCTTTATAAAATCCTGAAACCGTGAAGCTATTTCCATTATCAAAAAACCAATCAGCTCTTACATCGAAGTTTGATGATTCAGCAGGAGTAACATTTTCGTTACCGTAGACAATCTCACCCGTAAAAGGATCTTGGTAGCTTGCGTCCATAACTTCTCTCAAGTCTGGCCGAATCGCTGTGGAGCTATAGCCCAATCGAAGCTGGAATGTTTCCGCTAACCAATCGCTCTTGTAGACCATAGAGGCCGCCGGGAAGAATCCACTATCCTCGAATACCGCGTTCGCTAATTTGGCAGCATTTTCGCTCGCAGTATCACTGGTAACATAGTTATAGGGTAGCTGAGGGTTGTCTGCCGTATATCCATATATATCCCAAGGTAGCGCAACTTGCCGATAGTACTCATCTCGTGCACCAACCGAGACGGTGATAGAGTCGCTAAAGTCCCAATCAACGATTGCATAATTCGCATCTGTCATTAGCGCCGCCAGGTAGCTTCTGGTGGCCTGTCCCTGAACCCCAAACTGAAACCCGTAATTCGCATTAGTTATATTCGAATCGGAAAGCACCTCAGAAATGGAGCCTCCCAGTATCCCAACTGCTGACAGTGCAGAGGAACCAACTCCAAACTCTCTTTGTTCGTACGCCCTCATTTTTTGATCATGCTGATAACCAAATCTGACGCTTAATATAGAACCATTGACTTCGAAGGGTATGCTCCCGTTCCATCCGTAACTTACCACGTCGTCTTCAAGATCAGTGAACCGAAAATCAACGGCAGAAGTATCTCTCGACATGGCGGAAGTCTCTACCGCACCGGTAGTGAGATTAGTCCCTGTTAAATAAGCGCCTGTAACCTGATTAGGCATCTTCGTTTCAGCAAGGGATTCAGACCAGAACCATTCTATTTTCGACTCCTCCGGTAGAAAGCTCACCAAGCCACCGATGTCACCTGGTAGGCTTGAAAGGACGTCGCGTGTGTTGAAACCGAGTACATGACTTCCTCTAAACTGAACCACATTTAACTCTCGCTGCTCGTATCTGATACCGTATATTCGGTTTCCTATCCCAGTAGATAGACCAGTGTTTTCGTCAAAGTAATCGTATATCGAGACCTCATCGTCTGTGTTGCGAAGGAACAAGTTCGAGACGCTTAGATCATGCTCGTCAAACAGTCTCACCCCAATTGTTGATGTACCGGTCATGCCTACCGAGAAAGTTGACTCCTCTCGGGTACCGAAAAATTCGGTTGGATCGATTTGTTCAAAAGTCTTCGTTGTTCGTTCTCGCCACTGGCTGTCATAGCCGCCACTAAACTGAAAGCCGAGCATCACTGAATCAGAAAGATCAAAAGTATTCCCAATTGAAAACTTCCCACTGAAGTCCGGACTGCTCTCGTCAGCTTCGCGTATCGCCACGTCCCGATTTAGAGACGCCGCTAACTGCCGATTAATTTCTGAAGCCGCCGCATTAGTAATCCCTATATCCTTAAAATATCCGATCTGCCTTCCTTCTGTTTTCATGAGCTGCTGAGCGATCGCGGTAGGGCTCATTTGTCCCTGAAACTGTTCTAGCCGACTCATTACGAGCGAAGGCATGCCTCGAGTCCCATCATCAGTGCCCCATCGATCATCGCCACCTCCGTTGTAGGTGAGAACGTCACCGCTCAAAGCATTGTTCATCCCCGACCCTAACTCCGCACTGAAGTTAAAACCCTTGTCAGGGAAAGGATTCGTCCTGATGTCGACGGATCCACCCGCGAAGTTCGCAGACATGTCAGCCGTGTAGGTTTTCTGCACTGACAGACTGCTTACTATAGATGCCGGAAACAAGTCCAAGGGAATAACATTCCGCGACAGATCGGGGGATGGGATATAGGCTCCGTTGAGTGTACTTTGGGAATACCGCTCACCCAAACCGCGAACGTAGATAAATTTGTTGTTTATTAATGTCAAACCAGGAACTCGCCTCAACGCTGCGGCTACGGTTGAGTCGCCCATTCTGCTGATCGATTCCGCGTCTAAAACGTCAACAATCGCTTCGTCTTCCTGGCGTTCCAGTAATAACTGTTGAGAAGAGCCTAAGAACCGGCCTAGGACAACCTGCTCCTCAAGAACTCCACCACCCGCATCAGAGCTTTCCTCCTCAGCAAATGATATCGAGCCTGCCAAAATCGAGCTAAGTATCCCTAGGGATAATAAGCTCTTGTTTATTTGAAATTTCATACCTTGCCTCTCTTTAGTCGATCCAGATAGCTATACCATCCTCTCTTGTGACTGACTCGAACCCAAAAAGGAGCCTATAAATTCCTCACGCTGCGTAAAACAGCACAACCGGAGGCTCTTCACAGGACACGACAATCGTCGTGTCCTGTGAAATGTTTCTTTATCAGTCTGGAGTGAAATGACCTACTCGAACCAAAGAGCCTGACCACGGTTTCCATCAAAGATTCCGTAAGCCCACGAGGCCCAGTTTGTCCCGCCACTTGGTAAGGCGCCACCGGCATATGCGGCACCACCTGCTGGAGTCGCACCCGTTGTCAAACCAAAGATTGCCGGTGTCCCGTCAACCAGAACGAGTCCGTCGTCTGCAGCTGCAGTCGGGTTTACAACAACGTTCTCGGCGATGTCAGCAAAAACCACGTCGTTGTTCGCTACAAGCCAATCGCTTACGTTGGAACCAGCTATAGTCTTGCTCGACTTGGTAAACGCTGCAAATACGGCTCCATTTATACTCGCGTTACCTAGAGCAAAGCCATCAGAAGCAACCGTATCGTCCACCCGAATCGCCCAGTTATCAGAACCAGCTTCAGACACCTGCAAGGTTCCGATCACCAATGCGTTCTCGATGGTCGGCCACAGTCCTTCCCTGAGACGGAATCCAGCGCCAGGATCATGAGTTCCGGTGGCAGTAGTCCCAGCCGTTACGTTGTCGCCACCTACTTTTTGAACCGGCGAGAAAATACATGTCAGGTTCTTTATTGTTGGACGACTGTTCAACTTTCTGGTGAACATGTCTTGAATGAATGCATCGGTCTTCGAGCTGTAACTGCCAATTCCGTCTGCTTCTATACAACGGTTGCCATTTGTCTCGCTCTGAATGACCAATGCATTGGTGATTGTACCGTTGTAACCTTCGTCGATATCAATCGAATCATCGTTTACATAGATAGCTACATAGTTATCCATATTGACCGCTCCGCCAAAAAACTCGAAGCCATCGTCATAAGTGGAATAAGCCTGAGCATTACTAACCGTCGTTCCGCTTCCAACGCCGGTGAAAGTTATACCGTTTAGCTCGTCTCCGTTTGCAACCTGTGCACCGGTGTGCTTCACGATAAAGTATTCTAGCACTCCTGAATTATCAGCGTCATTGTCGCCCCCGTATCGGTTCGTGTCTTGTCCTTCTGACCCCTCCGAACCAAGATCACAGGTCCCATCTAAAGCAAATCCAGCTTCACCTCTCGTTCCTGTGTAACTGCACTTATTGGTGACCGCAAACCCATTGATTACCATTCCACCCCATTGACTTATTGCCTCTGGAGATTCGATCGTGCCTTGCACATCTGACAAGGACGTAATCGTAATTGGCTTCGCTTCGGTGCCCCTCGCAAAGATTTGAGATCCTCTACCGACGACAAAGAATTTAGTGTTGTCAACAAACGCCATGGTCACGCCAGCTTCTAGCGTTATTTTGGGCCCATCACCACCTTTCGTGATTCCGTCTAGCGCAAGTTCTGCTGCGGTCGCACCGACATCTCCGACGAATACACTTCCGTAGAAAACATGAGCCCCATCATCAGCCAAGTCAGTAAGCGTCATATCGGTAGTGACATTTACACCTGAATCGGCGAACGCTGTTGAATAAAAACAGTGCGGCGCCTCGAAATCACCTTGAATCGTCCCGTTTGATGCACAGGGATTCGTTTGAGCAGCTGCATTGCTGACTGAATTGTCCACCGAAGAGTCGTTCGTTACGGGCGAAATGTTAATATCGCCTGAGCCTCCGCACCCCACAACAACACCGCCAGCTACAACAACGGCCAGCATTTTTCTAAAAAAAGATCCTTTAATGTCCATTTTTTACCCCATAAATGACAAAGAAACACGCAAATCGCGTGCTCCAGAATGCTAGTTTTAGATCTTGAACGTTACGTGACTATTTGATGTCAGTTTGATGACTAATAAGTTTCAAAAATATTACAAGCGAGGAGGATGAGCCCGAAAGCTCTATTTAGGTAACGCATAGTTAATCCAAATATGCTCGCTCCGGCTAGGTGCCTCGCGACTTTGCGATCAATCTGATCGGAGAGCGGCTTCCCTCAACCCACAATTTTAGTGACGGCAAGCACTGGCTCTTCCTTCACAAAGTGGACAGAATACGAGCAACGAGCGGGTGCCTAACAACGTCACCGTGACCAAGTTTAACAACTTTTATTTGCTCAACGGGCTCCAGTCGGCTCACAAGTTCAGACAGCCCAGAAATACCTGGCAGGAGGTCTGATTGATCCGGATCTCCAGTCAGCACCATGGTGGTATGCCATCCATATCGAGTGACTAACATTTTCAACTGCGTATAGGAGCAATTTTGAGCCTCGTCTACAACGATGAACGAATTATTAAAGGTTCTGCCGCGCAGATAGCCTATCGGCGCGATCTCAACAATACCTTCGAGCAAAAGCTGTCTCAGTCTCGAACCACCCATCCGCTCCGTTAGAACATCATACATAGGCCGTAGGTAAGGTGATAATTTTGCTTCAATATTCCCAGGCAAAAATCCTAAAGACTCTCCCGCCTCGATCGCAGGCCGGCAAAGCACCAGCTTGTCTACCCTCCCTTGATCTAGCGCTTCCACAGCCTTAGATATCGCTAAATAGGTTTTACCGGTACCAGCGGGTCCCGTTGCTAAAACCACGCCAGGGTGACTTAAGGCGTCGATTAACCGTTCTTGTTCAGGACTTTTGGGTGAAATGTTCTTTTGATAACCACCTAGTTTTGGGGCTATATAATGGGGTTCGGACTGCGAAGATATTCGGGAGGAATGCTCTTCTGAATCTAATAATTGAAAGTTTCGTTGACGCTTACCGCCGGCCCGACGCCGGCCACTTGTTCTTCCCATAACGACTCCGCAAATAAAGTAACTATTAGTTTCCTGCGAAACAACCTGGGTAGTGTGTTCTTCTCGTAGCCTTCCAAACTACGCTTACATGCTACGACATCTTTATTTCAATATTATTAATCTGTGGAAAACAAATACTCTTTTGTCGTACGATAAAGACGGATCGCCCATACGAAAAAAACGCGGCTTACGCCGCGTTTTCTCACCGAGGTCTCCTTCGGGAAGTTGGAGAGGGTGTTGGAGAGCCTCGGTCCCCGGGATTAATGGGAACTCATTGAAGGGATTAAAACTCATACTTAAGCCCTAGCTTGACCTGCCAAACCGATTGACGGTCATTGTTTCGGTAGGACCAGTTATCGTCGGTGTCAACGCCTGTTATAATCACTTGGCCGTCATCGTTCACGCCGCCGTTTATGATTTTCCGACTGTTGTTATAGCTGTACTCCCAGACTTGACCGTTTTCATCATCGAGCATGTTCAATAAGTTTTGAATATCGAAAAATATTTTCGCTTTGTGGCCATCAAGATTAGGTATGTTTATTTCCTGTGTTAAACGCAAGTCGAGCCTCGAAAACCAACGACTAGTAAACGCGTTTCTTGGCGCTACCTGCCCTTTATACTCGCTGAGTTCAGAGTTGTTAATGTACGTCATCACCGTTGCGGCAACCTCAGGACTTGAAAACGCGACCGCTGGGTCATCGGCACTCGAAGGAATGTAAGCCAGGGCGTTATCGGAGTAGAAAGCACCACCGTTAATGGCGTTATAACCAACGTCATCGTACATCACACTATAGGGTTCTCCGCTTTTTCTGACGAATACCAACGATATGCGAGACTCATTATCGCCGAACCAGTCGGCCTTAAAATCTATACTGGACACAAACTTATGCTCTGCCATCCAATTTGATCGTGCCGCGGGCAAGTTCTCACCGTCGTACCTTGGCATATAGTTATAATTTGAACCTGCCTGGGATGACGTGGCGCTATATACCGAATTCTTCTCAGTATTCGCATATCCGAAGTAGATAGCCATGCTGCCTCCCATCACATCGTCAAAGGATTGATTAAGAGTAAAACTCAGTGAACGCGCATTGCCTTTACCGGTATTCGTCAGCCAGTAGTCTTCCGCACCATCATAAACCCCTCGTCCATCAGCCAGGACACCTGTTTGGATCAATCCCAAATCCTGATAAAACGGCGCTTGCCGTGTCTCGTCTTGAACCCACTCAAACGTTAAATCCGTTCCGGTAACCAAACTAAGATCCAATCCTAGGCTACCTCTCCATATAGTGGGTGGTTGAAAATTAGGATCAGTGCCTTGAGCGTCACCGAAGTATGCCGAGCGAACGGTGTAGTCACTAGTCGGACCTACCCAGAAGAATCGAGGGTCCGCGACCGAAGCAGCTGGCATAACCCCTATCGTGTCGCTAAAAGATCTGAATCGATTGTAGTCTGTTAAGCCTCCTGAGCGAGAATAAGCGTTCCCATACCAAACATCGGGTATGCGACCCAAGAAGCTACCAACACCTCCTCTCAAGCGACCGGCAATAATACTATCACTCTCCGCAAACATCGTATTCTTTGCATCTAGGTCAAAAGAAAATCTTGGATTCACTTGCTTGAACTCAAATTTACTGTTGTTCGGCACGCCGTTTCTCGCGAGAAAATTCGGATTCAGCACAGGCTCTGAAGGTGTAGAGGTTTCGACATAACGCACACCGAACATCAAGCTGAGGTCCGGTGTGACGTACCATGTGTCTTGCAGATAAGCTGTCATTTTCTCAACATCAAAATTGGCCGCTGCAGTCTCAGGCTTGTCTATCCCCGCAAGCGGAATGTGAAACCTCAAGTAACTCCATTGACCTGATTCGAAGTCTGATATCGAGTCAAAATGCACCTCTCCATTATATCTCGCGATAAACAGGTTGTAGGTAGAACCGTCCTCGAAATCGAGCCCCCCTTTGATCAGATGGGAGTCCAGATTGTATTCAGCCTTGAGGTTCAAACGCTGGCGATCGACCATAATGTGGTTCGCTCCACGATAACGGTCTCCTCCTAGGTACACATTGTCGCTGTTTCCGTCCTCGTCAGAGACCTCAATGTTCACCTCAGGAAACAATCCGTCACCAATCGAGCTGTCGTCTTCTTCCATCTCATAAGAACTCCAACGAATCTTAGTGGACAGCCTCTCAGTCAAGTCACTCCATAAAGTGACGGACATGGTGTCGATAATCGGTGGCTTTACATAGTAATTGTTACTAAATACTGTATTACCTCGGTTATATCGACGTGGCAACAAGCTTTCGACCTTCGAATATTGGACCTGGCCCCTATGTCGATCACTCAGATTGGCATCGAGCTTCACACGGTATTCGGTTTGCTCCTCTGGGAATGATACATTGCTAATATCACCCGCTTCATAGCCATAAACACTGCTGGCTATATTTTTAATCTGATCAGCCATCGCTGTTGTGACCACTTCTGCAGAATTCACTGCGCCGCTGTCCTTGGTGCCGTACAAGGCCGGCTCAGCGCTTTCGAAAGAAGAGTAGCCGGCGAAAAAGAAAAGTCGGTCCTTGACGATCGGTCCGGAAATCCAACCAGACATATCGGTTTCTTCGAATTCAGGGAACTCATTTCCGTTCGCATCTTGCCCGACATTAGCCTCGGTAAAACTGTTGTAGTAGACGCTTCCGTGATAGTCGTTGGTACCCCTCTTCGTGACCGTTAATATTGATCCAGCAGATGTATTCCCTCTGGAAGTATCAAAAGGCGCAATGTCGACCGAAATCTGATCAACGAATTCCATGTCGATCGGGTTACGCATCGTGCCGAATCCATTAGCATTCAACCCGAACGGGTCATTTTGACTGATGCCATCGATCATAAAGTCATTAAACCGATTATTAGCTCCCATGACAGAAATTTCTGTGGACCGACTATTTGCGCTGTTGATAGTGACCCGCGGATCCAGTCTGACGTAATCTGCAATAGAACGGTTAATCGTGGCAATGGCATCGATCTGGTCTCTATTCAGAATTGTGGAAGGCCCAACATCATCTGAGCCGACAATACGCTCGGCGGTAACCGTCGTTTCTTCCATTAGCTCTTTAGACATCGCAAAATTCAGATCTCTACGCTTATCAGCGCTCAGAAAGACATCGGTAATGAGTTGATCCTGATATCCCTCTGCCTCGACTTTAACGGTGTATGGACCTCCGATAGGCAGGAAATACAAGACATAATTTCCGCTAGCGCCTACTTCCGTAGTCTTTTGTAAGCCTGTAGGGATGTGCGTGGCAGTAACGTTTGCACCCGCGACACCTACATTTCCTCGGATTGACGCGGTAGTTTCAACATCTGCACTCACCGATGAGATTAAGCATGAGGCGATGGCTAGAGCCAAGCTGACGCGGGATGCGATACCACTTGAACTAAGTCGGAATAAACGAAACATTAACACTTCTCCATAATTAACTGTATTCGATCAGGACAAAAGCCAGCGTTCAAAAACGCTGAGTTCTAAATCCTATTCGCTTAATGTTTCAAAAGCGTGGAGAAATTATTTCAAAATTATTTCAAAATTATTTTCCAACCGCCATGAGGGTCAAGCATCAGAAAAATAGTTGCGAACATGCTATTTTTGACGGATGGATGCAATGCGAAAAAGAAAAAATGAAACTCCCCTCATAAATAGAGAATTCGCTCAACTCGAATTTAATCGACGGGTACTAGCAATGGCTCAAAGCTCAAAGGTGCCCTTGCTTGAGAGATTACGTTTTCTGTGCATTGCGAGTTCCATTCTTGATGAATTCTTTGAGATTCGTGTGGCTGGTCTTGTTCAACAACAGAACCTGGGGTCTTTTCAACGCGCGCCCGATGGTTTGACCGCCTCGGAACAAATGAGTTTTATCGCAGAAGTTAGTACCAACCTGATTGACGAGATTTATGAAACACTTAATTCAGATTTGCTGCCGAAACTTGCAAAAAAAGAAATCCGAATTTTGGAACAGCAAGACTGGAACAAATCGCAGTACTCTTGGCTAAAAAAGTTTTTTAGAAGCGAGGTGGTCCCTCTCACAACGGCGATGGGCCTTGACCCTAGCAGACCATTCCCCGAACCCCTAAATAAAGGGCTAGCCTTTATAGTTGATTTAGAGGGCGCTGATGCCTTTGGTCGAACAGGAAAAAGAGCGATTGTACAGGCACCGAGATCACTTCCTCGGGTTATGAAAATTCCTCCAACAGCAGATTCAGGTAAAAACGACTTTGTTTTGCTATCCAGTGTTATCGAAGCCTTCGTTGAAGAACTCTTTTTAGGTATGAAAGCTAATGCGTGCTTCCAATTTCGAGTTACAAGAAATAGTGATTTGTTCGTGGACGAGGAGGCGATCGACGACCTTAGGTCAGCAGTGGAAGGCGAGCTTTCAAATAGGCATCTCGGAACCGCCGTCAGGCTCGAAGTTGCCAAGGACTGCCCAGAAGAGCTCATTGATTTTCTCGCTGCACAATTCCGCCTGGATCGCTCAAATATCTTTGGCTGCGATGGCCCGGTAAACATCGCTCGACTCTCAATCATTCCAGACCTAATCGAGGCTGAAGGATTAAAGTATCCGAGCCTCCGCCAAAGCACCCCGAAAGAACTTAGACCGAAAAAGAATTTTTTTAGACTCCTTAAAAATGGCGACATATTGCTTCACCATCCATTTCAACCCTTCGAACCATTTATAACTTTTCTGAAACAAGCGGCCAAGGACCCAAATGTGCTCGCCATCAAACAGACTTTATATCGGGCCGGCAACGACTCCCCGGTGGTGGATGCGCTACTCCAAGCCGCTCAGGCGGGCAAGGACGTCTTGGCCGTCATCGAACTGAGGGCCAGATTTGACGAAGAGGCAAATATCGAACTGGCAAATCGACTTCGGGAATCAGGTGCTCAGGTAGTTTATGGAGTTACTGGGCACAAGACGCACGCAAAAATGTGCTTGGTTTTAAGACGCGAGAAAAAACGACTCGTTCGATACATTCATCTAGGAACCGGAAACTATCACCCTCTTATTGCACGCTCTTACACCGACTATGGGCTCTTCTCTGCCCGCTCGCAGCTGGCGGAGGATGTACAGAAGATGTTTCAACAAATCGCGGGCATGGGACAGATAGGAAATTTGAAGCAGATACTACAGAGCCCATTCACTTTACACGAAGGCGTATTGGCGCTAATCGAGAATGAGACGAAGTCCGCCAAGAAAGGAAAGCCTGCCGCCATTTATGCAAAAATGAATGCCCTAATTGAGCCCAAAGTCATTGAGGCTCTGTACCGAGCTTCTCAGGCAGGCGTAAAAATCAAGTTGATAGTGAGAGGAATTTGTAGCTTGAAACCTGGCTTAAAGGGGTTTTCGGAAAATATAGAGGTGAGATCGATTATCGGTCGATTCCTTGAGCATAGCCGCGTTTTCTATTTCTCAAACCGAGGTGACCCTAAAATCTATCTAGCTAGCTCAGATTGGATGGAACGTAACTTCTTTCGCCGAATAGAAATTTTCTTTCCCATAGATGATCCAGTATTGAAAAGGAGAATATTTGAAGAGTCTTTTGAAAATTATCTCAAAGACAATACTCAGGCGTGGAAACTCAAAAAAGATGGAACCTACAAGCTAGTTGAAAGAAAAGGGTCGAGCTATTCGGCCCAGGAGACAATGCTGAAAAAGTTCGAGTAGCCGATAAGTCAAATTTCTACAATACGAAGTAGCACACGATTTTCCCGAAGTAATTCAGCATCCTCCAGCAAGTCTAGCTGGGTAAGCGGGTTATTCTTCAACCAGTCAGGCTTAAAGCCCATTTCAAGCGTTATCTGTCCCCGAGAAAAATTTGCTCTCATCCCGATCTCTGGAGTTTTCTTCAGATTTCGCCCTCTGTGTATTAAAGCTGCTAGCCTTAACAAGACCGCCAACCTGATTATGTTGTCACTCGTGTCCAGAAAATATTCCGGGCGAATCTTTCTTCTGTGCAGCATCACGAGTGTGGCGAGTTGCAATTGCTCAGATTTGGAAAATCCTGGCATTTCGAGATTGGATAATAGATAGCCTCCATGTCGATGATAACTGGAATGAGAAACATCCATCCCTATTTCGTGGAGATCCGCCCCCCAACCTAGCAGCGCTGTTTTGCTCGAGCCCCGCAGGTTCCATTCGGATTTAACTTTTTTAAGAAAATTGAGTGCCGTTTGTTTGACTCTTCCGGATTGCAACTCATCCACGGAAAATCTTCTCATTACTTCAGAGACTGTTTTGTCTCGAACGTCTTCACGTCTCTTTCTGCCGACCAGATCGTAGATAACACCTTCTCTAAGAGCGGTTTGGGCAGGGTCCATTTTTTCTATTCCTAAAATCTGAAATACCGCGATAAGAATTGATAAACCCGCAGCGAACACCTCCACCCGCTCTTTGCTCAAACCCGGCAGCCCATAAGCTGACTTGGCCCTAAGTATTTGGTCTCTTATCTTTTTCATCGAGGCCAAGGTAATCCCACTCCCAAGTCCCATTGCCTCTTGAACCGCGGATACAGAATTGATCGTTCCTGAAGCGCCTATCGCATACTCCCAACCTCTAGTTAGGTAATTTTGAGCTATCGGTTCAAGTTGAACCGCTGCTGCCGAGATCGCGCGTCTGAGACACTTTGCATCAACGCGATCACCAGGAAAATATTCGCGCGCCCAACTGACGCATCCCATGTGAACACTCTCTAGAGTTTTAGCCGTATAGTTTTGTCCGATAATCAGTTCAGTACTTCCACCCCCTATGTCTACAACCAACTGCCTATTGGAGTTATCACCCAAGTCGTGACAAACGCCAAGATAAATCAGTCTAGCCTCTTCACGTCCTGAGATAACTTCTATCGGATGCCCAAGAGTAGACTCCGCATCAACAAAAAACTTAGACTGAATACCTAATTGTCTAAAAGCACTTGTAGCGACGACCCGTATATTTTGATCATCCAGTGGACGAAGTCTCTGCGAAAACCTGTCGAGGCTCTCTAACGCTCTATTGGCAACCAAAGGATCCAAGCTACCTTTTTCAACCAGACCCTCGGCAAGGCGAACCATTTCTTTGTGCTTGTCAACAACTTGAACACGTCCGCCCGACTCCTGAGCAATTAACAGATGGAAACTATTTGAACCGAGATCTAGCGCTGCCATTTGTTGAGGACCGGTCTTGACTTTTTTCGGTCTCGACACCACTCCTCCTTCTTCAACCTTAATCTAATTTTCTCCCGTTATTTTTTTCAATCCCGATTCCAACATAATCTGATAAACAGCTACCGAAGCTGAATACTCATAAGAAACTAGTAACAACGGCTTACCATTAGGGCTTAACTTCGCAGATATAAACTCTAGTGACTCAGGCCCTCTATGCCCTCCCCGTGGGTCTGAATGGTATCCTAAAAAAGAACTCTTATGCGGCTTCGTCACATCAAAAATCATAATTCCGGAAGATCTTTCCAATCCGATGAATGCAATTATCCGGTTCATGATATTCGCTATTTCAACCGACTCGGGTTCTGGACCACTCACATCACTCCTTTTATCTAGCTCTGCTATTCCATCACCTCGACGCGACAGTATCGTTTCGAACATATCACCGCTGTCATAGACTAAGTGCCCTTCAGCCCCATCCCATATCGAGAAGGATCTGCCTCCAAAGACTTCTAGGCGGGAACAATCAGCAGGCTCGCCCCGACTGTGAGAGATAAACAAACGCTCATAATCCGATGGGTTGTAACCTCTTTTTAGCTCTATGGATCTCGAACAACTAGACTCCCCTAATCTTTGAAAATCCCTATAGTTGCCGTAGTCTCGTCGATCCCCCTCATTAGCAGTGACAATAAAATCTTGGTCATTCACGTTGAAACTGGCCAAACCGTCCGGCATATAGAGACCAAAAACGGGGAGCCTATTTGGGATAAGCCTCCCGTCTGTATCATTACCATCCAGTCCCTGTCCCGGCTTTGAGTGATCTTTTTTTCCAAGAGACCAAATATTCTCAAATTTCATACCTCGCAGAGAGAAAGTCGCGATCGCGTTGTTTTCCTGAAGCGATATAAACGCCCTCTCCCCTCTCGTATCCAGGGCTATGAACTCTGGCTCGATATCCTTCTGAACATCCGGTGGACAACCTGACTGTCTCAACTCCAATTCTGGAGCAGCATGCAGTGGAGTGTTGAAGAAATACTCTCGATGTTCAAATTGAAGTTTGTCCGAGGGTGGGGAACGGATTTCTATTACACTCAAACTCCCCGGTGGATCGAAGCTGTAGTCAGAGCTCGGTTCGCCCTCATTAGCGACAAGCAGATATTTGCCCTCCGAATCAAAAAGGAGCATGTCTGGGGTGAACCCGACCTCAACAATCGCGAGATGTCTCAAACTTCGTGAATCAAAGAATATCACCCAACCGCGGCTCTCGCTTCCATTCGACACAGCGACCGCTAGAAGATCCTTAACTTCATTCACGTCTATGCTTGTAGGGGTGACGTCAGATGCAGCAAGGTTTTCGAAAAGCAACTCATCTATCTGGATAACTCTTATCGGATCCAGGCGAATACCAGTTCCTTTCAAATCAGTCGTTAAACTAAATGACTCGATGCTCGAGCCAAGCGAGTTTACAACGGTCATCACTTTATTGTCGAAGTCATACGCTAAGATTTCGGCACTCGCACCTGAATCGGTCCCAGTTACACTTACAGACGACAGTTCTACTAACGCGACCTCACAACCATAAGCCCTTGAGAAAATTCCCATCGGAAACGTGAGTAACAGACTAATAACAGTTGGTTGCGCAAGATAAAGCAGAATGTTCTGCATTGAGAATTCCTCAAATTTGAAAACCACAATTTTAGTCAAAGCGAAAAAGATTGATGCCTCTCGACTCCGCTGTAATCAAATATTCATAAATTCAGTAACCAAAGCTTCACATCCTTGTCATACAGTCCATTCGCACGAAATTTTGGAGAGCATAATGCGCGTACTAGGTCTCTGTCTTTTATTTACTGGAATATCAACATCTTTTACGGCCTATGCTGAGGAAGATACTATGGAAGAGCAGATTGTTGTTGGGACTAGGGCGTCTCTTATGTCTGCCATCAATAAACAGGAAATGGCTGACTCAATTAAGTCCATTGCGGACTCAGACGCTTTAGGCGATTTCCCAGATACCACCGCGGCAGAGGCGATTCGTAGACTATCTGGAATCTCGATTGAGAATGACCAAGGAGAGGGTCGTTATGTCACCATCAGGGGTCTTTCTTCTGACCTGAATGCTATAGCCGTAAACGGTGCTTCTATCGTCGCGCCAGAAAACGGCCGCTCTGTTCTACTCGATGGTGTTCCGACAGAGTTACTCGACTCGATCACTGTGTCCAAATCACTAACACCCGATCAAGACCTGGATTCCATAGGGGGTCGCATTGACTTCAAAACAAAGAACCCATCTGACCTACGTAACTCTTTGTTCAAGATAAAGTTAGACACCCAATATAATGAACAATCTGATTCACCCAACAACCCGCGAGTCGCGGTCACTTACGGAGATAGTATTAATGATTCGATGTCGCACATCCTAGGAATCACTTATTCAGCAAAACAAATCGTAACTTATAACAACGAAACTGGGTTTGGTTGGGACTCAGATGGTCTGATGGATGACGATTGGGAAATGCGCTACTACGATATCGAAAGGCAGAGAGCTGGCGTAACTTACGACCTAGACTTCCTGCAAGGGGATTCCACCAGATACTACCTAAGCGCCTTTTGGAACGAGTACACCGATGACGAACTCCGTTGGAAAGATGAATACGGAAAGATCAAAGCAGTGTCCGCCCTACCAAGCGGCGTTAGGAGCAGCAGAGTTAGGCATCACGCTGAAACAAGAGTTCGAAGCGAGGTTCGAACGATCTCAGCGTTTACGCTGGGAGCTGAGACCACCGTGTCTGGCTGGTCGACTGATGCGATGTTGAGCTACTCATATGCAGAGGAGAACGATTCCGATAATGCAGATGTGACCTTCGAAAACTACGATAAGGAGCTTGGAGGAGACTTTTTCTGGAACCGAAACACCAAGCCATATGTGGTTGCGTTAGACGAAAATCTGCGTAATCCAGCTGATCTAGAATTTGATGAGGCTGAATTTGAAGACGCAATATCAAAGGATAGCGAAACGGCTCTCTCCGCTAACGCCGAACAAACATTCGACTTTGGAACCTTGAAATTCGGGGCAAAGTATCGAACCCGGGAAAAAGATAGGGACAACGATAAGTACATTTACAAAATGGATGGAACATTAGCTGACTTTAATCCACAAACACTAGATTGGCCTTTTGCCAATCAGGTATTTGGGCAACAAGCAGACCCGGGGATGATCTACGCATTAAGGGATCAAAGATCCTCTATGGAACTAGATGAAGCCGAAACTTTTGTAGAGGACTTTATCGTAGCTGAAGACATTTTCAGTATCTATGGTATGGGCACTTTTGAGCTTGGGAACGCGCTTGTTGTGGCTGGAGTGAGAATCGAAAATACGTCAGTTGATGGTGAGGCCTTTGATCAAGATGGCGCCAAAGTGACCTCCAGCAACGAGCATACTTTTGTATCGCCCTCTGTAAATATCAAATACGGTCTTTCGGACCAGCTGCTTCTGAGAGGAGCATTTTGGAGATCACTAGCCAGGCCTGGATTCAACTCTATCGCACCAGCTGTGGAAATAGAGATTGATGGAGACGAAGTATCAGGAAAGGTTGGTAATCCTGATCTTGAACCCTATGAGGCAAGCAACTTTGACATCTCCTTAGAGTTTTATGGAGATGGCATGACTTATATCGCCGCGGGGGTTTTCTACAAGGATATCGACAACGCAATCTACAAAACGATTCAGAAAACGGGTACTTTTAATGGTGTCACCTTTACGGACGAAGTTGAAACTTGGCTTAATTCCGATCAGTCAACAGTTCTGGGTTTGGAATTAAATTTCCAATATGGGCTTGAGAATGGACTCTTCATCGCAACCAATCTGACGCATATGCTAGACAATGAGAGCACATTCCAAAACGACGGGGACTCTACTTTCACGACTCCATTTAGGAAATTAGCTGACGATACCGCTAATGTGAGCTTCGGTTTTGACAAAGGAAAACTGGACGTTCGACTAGCTATGAACTATCGGAGTGAATATCTGGATTCCTTAGCTGACGGCGAGGACGATATCGATAAAGTTTCAGGCGATAACTCGCGCTTCACGGACTCACACCTTCAGTGGGATCTCACTGCAAAGTACAAGTACAATGAAGATCTCACCGTGAAATTTGAAGCCATAAATATCAACAATCGTCCGGAATTCTATTACTGGGGCAGAAAAACGAGGCTTTCGCAATATGACGAGTACGGATCCAGCTATTCTCTTGGCGTCATATACAAACTCTAACTTGTACTTTCGAATTACGGGAAAAAGGGCCTACTATTGGCCCTTTTTTAATCAAGGAGATAGTTAATGTTTAGGTCTCTCGCCACAATGGTCACTGCAGCTCTCTCCCTTCCAGGGTGCGCACTACAAAATAAAACAGAGGAATTCCAAACAGTCCCTTACTTCGAGGTAGCAGCCGATTTTGAGACCGAACCGGTTCTGGACCCCGATGATTCGGCAGATGATATCGCGGTCGCTTTCTCCATGGAATTGGAGAAAACATGGATTATCGGAACCAACAAAAGAAGGGGCTTAGAAATCTATGACATAAACGGTAAACGTATAATGAATATCGATCGTGGAAGACTTAATAATGTAGATCTGAGGCGTGGTTCCCACGAACATATATTCGAGGTCGCGGCATCTAACCGCACGCTCAAGTCACTAGATATCTTCGAAGCCAATCTCGAAACTGAAACTATAACCTTAGTAAATAGTATATCTCTGGATTACGAGGACCCCTACGGTGTATGCGCATCTGATTCAATCGTTTTCGTTGGTGACAAAAAAGGAAATTTACAAGGTTGGGGGTGGGACTCACAGTCCTTAGATTATGAAATCCAGTTTAACAGTCAGACCGAGGGTTGCGTCATCAGCAAGGACGGAGAAACACTTTTCGTTGGTGAGGAAAATGTTGGGATTTGGTCGGTCGATATAGAAAGCGGACTAAAGAAACAACTGCTGCCCATATCTAGAAATCTCTTGGTTGCGGATGTCGAGGGGCTCACGATATTCGAAAATGAAGAGGATTCCTATTTGATAGCGTCAAGCCAAGGAGATAATTCCTTCGTTATCTACTCACTTAATAGAAACGAACCAATTGCCAAATTCAGAATTAGCAGTGGTATCGATCTCGACCCCGTGTCAGAGACAGACGGAATCGATGCCTTTTCTACTGCATTACCAGGCTATCGTTCAGGAATTCTTGTGGTCCAAGACGGCGTCAATACGAACGAGAAAAGAGATAGGGGATTCAGGAATACAAATGAAAATCAAAACTTCAAAATAATAGCTTGGAGCAAGATTGAGAAGGAGTTGTCCGAAATGGGATTCAATTGATTGGCACCCAGGTATGTATAGTAGATTGTATGACACTTACTCATTACTACCGTCAAAAAGCTAGCGTTCGATCATCGTTTGCCATTGTCGGCTTTCCACATTACGATCTCCCTCATGCCCAGGTGATGGAATTGGTAGACATGCTAGATTTAGGTTCTAGTGTCCTTGCGGCGTGAGAGTTCGAGTCTCTCCCTGGGCACCATTTCTTCTTTAAAAGTCTTCTGAAGTCTCTGTACCAGGAAGGCTTCACTGTATTGGGTACGCGGTAAACGACATGGTTCCTTCCACTAGGTCCACTCGTCCCTCGGCATAAATCATGTCGCCATTCGAAAACTGGTCAAGTGTATACATGGTGACGATTTTACCTTCACGCTTCCAAATACCTTGTAATGTGCCTGCGACCATTTCGCCATTATTATTAATAGTCCTGATGCCGCCAGAGAAGTCGCCTTGATTTTTGTCCGCGCTGCCGCTTACAAAATCGTAGTTTAAATATACCTTGCCATAGCCTTCGCCAACGACTCCTACCGCAGTCATCGAGCTACCATTAGTTTCACTGATCCAACTAGTGATGTTGAACTCTGCAGGGAACGATTCGCCACTTACCTCAAAAGCGTGAAGGGGCGCTGAAACGCCGCTCAGCAGAATGACAAAGGCGAGAGAGACTTCTTTCCATATCATTTTCACAGTTTTTCCTTCTTGTGATTCGAGGAATGAGTATGCATCAAATGTCATCATCCTGGTTAGTACTTAAAGCTCAAGAAACGCCATGTCACAGGTTTTACATTTAAGGCATCTGCTCCGACGTTTTTCCGTTCCGTAACCTTAAAAATATTTTAGCAAGCCTTCTCCAACCAAAATGAGCAGCGAAGACTAGGAGTGTGCATAGGATGAGGTTCTTCATAAAGTTGGTTGCCAGCTGCAACAGCTTTCGACTCAACTAAAATAGTAGTAAAAAATAGCGTTCTTCTTTAAGGAGTAAAAGTTTCATCTAAAACAAAGAGTTCAACACCGCCGGTAATTTTGTCGTTCGCCATCGCCTCTGCCGTTGCTGGGTCATTGAAAATCCTCATAAACTCATCAACATTATTGGTTTCAAAAACTCCAATAACAGAATTACCTTCAGTCGCGCCCATGTATGCGACTGAAACACCCTGACTCTTAAACAAGTCTCCATGTGTCTTGAAACCTTCTCTCCAAGCTTTCACATCCTCAACTTCTGCCCTAACTGCTATCAACATCTCTTTCTCCTTCCTATCAAGTTGATTTGGGGTTCAAGGGGCAAACTGGAACATAGGTTCTCAAACACAAGGTTCTGAAAAACATACACTCCAGCTTCCCCGAAATTATTGTCTAGTTAACTCTTTTGGCTGTAGTGGTCCACCAAACACCGTAAGGCTGGTCGCTTCCAACTTCTCTGGTTCTCAAAGTTTGAAAAATAGTGTCCTTGTTTACTGTGACCTGATTTACATTTTCAAATCTTAGGTCGCCACCGACTCCTGTCCCAGTCCACGTCTGATTAACCCAAATGACATTATTCTCTTCAAGACAATTGGTAGTGGTCACCGCTACGGTTTTTTCTTTAATCCACTGCGGTGAAGGAGTATCTTGGACCACCTCCGTTGTCCAACTATTGGTTATTGTTGCACCAACGGAATTCTTTCCTGATGACGTATAAACGCCATTTTTTTTGGTTGTCTCACTTTCCCAAGTAAAAGCAAAATGTTCACCAAGAGTCATATTCATTCCACTACCGGATCCTGTCCATTTTCCTATTTGGAGGTCACTAAAAGCCTTTATACATGAATCCATTTTACTACCATGGTCATCAGCAGCAGCTAACGAAGTGATTGCCGCAAAAAACACTCCTACAATTATTTTGAACATTTATCTTTCCTCATTTCATTTTTGATTTACGAACTAAAGCAACCTGAAGCTATCACTATAAATTGATATTTTAATTACAAGTTAAAAAAATATTTTGACTGGCATTCCATAGAAAACCAATTCACCTGCCCTCCAAACCGTCTACAACTTCTGAAGTTTGCCTGAGTCGGCTATAACGAGCGTTTAGATATATCTCTAAAGCTTTTGAGATCCTCACCGATAATATTCTTGCCCTAGGGACGAAGACGTTAGAACCACCTTCACTTCTCCCCTAAGCTGATGAAAGTCCCTAGGGCAGTTTTCATCGAACACAGTCCATACGAACCTCACAACCCTCAAAATATCTGACCACTACTATCTATGGGTAGGTAGTGACATGGGCGCCTGCGTGGCCCTATGACTAACTTAGCGTAGGTCAAAAGGTAGGTCTTTTTTATCCCTTGACAACAACTCAAGGGCTTGAAGGTCTTTAAAGACGTGAGAAGAGCTATAGAAATATCCCTTACTCCGGAAGTGATGCACTCCCCGGACACCATTTCTTCTTTAAAAGTCTTCTGAAGTCTCTGTAATTACTGACGTTTTCTCAAGCCAACAAATGACCAAACAAATAGCTGCTTTTTTAAAAAAGAGAAGTGGTCGGGACGGCAGCATCCGAATAAGCGCTTCAAGCCCCTGTTTTAACTGGATTTAAAATTCGATTACGCAACCATATACCGTCATTTACACGGACAATATCGTGCTCTGGTATCAAGGGACACTGACTAGGGTTTAACGACTGAAACAAAAATAGGATTTGAATAAAACCACAAATCCGACCAAGGATCCTCTCGGTCAGGATCTTCCGTTGGCTCTAACTCTCCAGTGTTGGTACCCCGCAAACGAAGGTAAAAGGAACTCTGCACATCTTCGATTGTATAGGTGAGAGACAGATATTCATCCGATGGCGCCAAATCTTGACGCTCGGCGCGGAGCAGAACTTTGGTTGATAGGTTCTCGTTGGTATCGAGCGGCACAGTTTCAGTGGAGATATCACCCTTTATGACATCTATTCTCTGCAGCGTAGGATTCTCGTTATTGAAATTCATCGACTGCGGATCTCGCACTCTTACAGATACACTTATATCCTTGCCAGCCACAACCTCAAGGGTGTCGCCAATGCCAGCTTCATTGGATTCAGATTCAACGAGGAACCAAAGCTCGTCAATAAGATCGCCGGTTACAACAAATATCTTGCCGGCACGAATGGAATCAAAGATCGCACCGCTTGTCTTCTGTGCAAGAACATAGGTTTTTGAGTACTCGCCTGGCCAGAAGTCAACACCTCCGTCTTTCCAGTGAACGTGGCTGTCAGAATTCGCAGTTATCCACCAGCGACGGCCTTCGCCCAGCATGGAATCCCAAAACCCGCCGAGCTTCGCGGTCATTTGATCGAAACCACCCATAGTCGGAAAGCCGCCCAAGAAACCACCGTAAAACCCCCTTGGCCGCTTATCTCCGATATACTGACCATACTTTGACTCCCCAAAACGATCAACCAGCTGCGCGATAGCCTGATGACCTGGCGCGCCCTCCATACCCAAGGCAACGTCCGGTGCGGTGTCGTTCCAAGCTCTGAGCTCAGACGGTTCGGTCATTCCATACTTACCAAAGCCTCGTGCCGACCGCGACGGATGATGGGCTATAACCAAGGGTTTCTTGTCGAAAGTCTGCATGAATTCCAGAGCCGCTATCATTCGTGATTCTGAATCCCAAGTCGGATCGGCAGGCCAAGGCTCACGCTTGCTAAAGCGACGCTCGATTTCATACAAATCCAACGCCTCCGCCTCGTGGAGCGGCATTATCAAGCTCGAATGGTCTGCTCCGGGCGTGTCAAATTCCATGCCCATGTATTGCACGACCTCAGGAACCGCAACTCGCGATTCCAACAAATCCGGATAAGCGTGCTCGAGATTGATTTTAGCATGATTGGGACCACCATGATCGGTACTTACCATCCACTCTAGGCCGAATCTTTTACCCATCGCGGCATTCATCGCAACAGGATATGCAGCATCGCCGCCCATTTTCGGACTGGGCGGATTAGTCGAATCATCCCAACCAACACTGAAGCGGCTATGGATATGATGATCACCAGCAAGCCAGCGCACTCCACCAACGGCCGGTGCCGGCACCGTTTTTTCTATGTTAGTTACGTTATTTTGCGGCTCAGACTCCCAACCGCATCCAGCAGCAAAGATACCGGCCAAGGTGAGAACGCTAACTTTTATCAAAATGATAAGTGCCTCCATGACATCAGAGTCTTATAGCTGATTAAAAAAACGGGGGACCTTGTGCAGATCCCCCGTTCCACATACGAGAGTTCCAAAGGGGTGCGTGGAGAGGAGCGGAACTCTCATATTCGTTGTTGGCGCAAAAGTGCTTCCAAATCGACAACCGGATCAGCAGCGCTGAGAACGTATCGGTTAGAAGGCGACTCTTACACCCATCACGTATCGCGAACCATAGCTCTCAACCTGATTTGGGTTTCCCGCGTTGCCGGTGTACCGAATATCTGTCGCATCGTTCAAATTATTGAAATCTGCATAAACAATCGCCTTAAGGCCGGTCATTTCTTCTAAGTCATAGCGTAAGGACAGTTCTAAACGATCTTGCGCATCCCAATACACTCCGTCACGAGTATCGTTCTCGGTGGTGTCTAACCATGAATCTCGGTATCGGTAACTCAGTCTGATGCTGAATCCGTAATTCTCATAAGAGAGCGCTGCGTTATAAGTCAGATCAGAGGTGCCAGGGAGGTCAAACTCAATACCATCAGGAGATTTAAAACTAGAGTTCAAAAATGCTGCATTAGCCTCTATACCGAACCCAGAAACAAAACCTTCAACATAGTTTTCCAATCTCCCGACAAAACTCAGTTCTAATCCGGACATTTCTCCGTCGCTTCCATTATCGAACCCCACCAGGTTCCATTCTTCCCCCGCGATAGCTTCGTCAGAATATATCGTGCCATCTACCACAGTCGACCCCGAAACGATCACATCATCTATTTGACGGTAGAAGACATTCGCGGCGAAGATGCTCGCTTCATCAAAATACCATTCATACGCCCCATCTATCCCCCAAGAGGATTCTTCTTTAAGGTTTGGGTTACCACCAGAAACAACTCTATTCGTTAAATCAACACCGGCGCTTGCTCTCGCCTCTTG
The DNA here is from genome assembly GCA_913051785.1 of uncultured Gammaproteobacteria bacterium. Taxonomy (GTDB): domain Bacteria; phylum Pseudomonadota; class Gammaproteobacteria; order Pseudomonadales; family Azotimanducaceae; genus UBA4421. Next base: position 6,703 of record CAJXCK010000008.1, on the reverse strand, counting down.
GTATGTGGGCCGACTAATCCCTGTCGTGAAAGAAAACCGCAATTTGGAGTCTTCGTTGAGATCCCAGTTCACATGCGCACTTGGAAGGAAATTTGAATAAGATCGAGACAGCGTCAACGGTTGATTCACACCTTCGACTAACTGTACGCCATCAGTATCGAATGTGGTGTCCTCCAACCGAGCGCCAAGAACGACAGAACCAAAGTCTGTATCGATAGTTTGCATGCCGTAAGCTGACACAATCTCTTCTTGTATTAAAACCTTAATGTCATCATCGTAATTCACGCCAGCAGCGACACCCGCCGCCTCGAGCGCCTTTCTCAAACCTTTATTATCTGCGTAAAAACCCTCTACAGAGTTATTCATGCCAGTAGTCCAAGCTTTAGTCGTGTCAAAAACATGAATGTCATCGAGTGGAAAAGCCCCAATCCCTGCCTGAAAGCTGGATACGCCATCTGCCTCTCTCACGTCATACTTCAGCCCAAACTTCATCGTTCCTAGAGAGTTAGCACGCTCCGCATCGATCTTAAATTGATCATTATCAGTATCAAAACCCTGCCAGACCCGATACATTAACTTCGTGCTGTAGTCATCCATTGTAAGCGAGGAGAGAGGATTCGATAGGGTCAAAACAGGGTCTTCGTAATTCGTAACGTCGTATGACACGCCGGTCGTAGTGCCGATGAAGTATGGTATCGGCAAGTACGTATAGAACTCGTTCCTGATCCTACTTGCTCGAGCGTCGATAAACCATTCCCCCATGGATAAGTCTAAACCTAACGTATCTACGTCTGAAGAGTTGCTGTAATCACCAAACTGCCACAGACGACGAACTAGAGCTAACGGCGTTGATCCAGTATTCGGCGTTAATTCAGCCCCGACAATAGAGGCTCCTGTCTGAATATTGAACACAAACTGGTTACGTTGTTCAGCGTCCGTAAATTCCGTACGCAGGGACCTCAAAAAGACTCTAGCTGTTTCACTCAACTGATACTCGAGAGTACCCCCAAACGCTTCGGTTCCGTAGTCTACAAAGTAATTTCTATAATCCAGATCGACTGGAATTCTTCCGCCAGCTACTTCCTCGTATTCCATTTCTCGGTTGTCGGTAATCTGCTCGTTTAAGGTTTCTGTGGCGTACACCAAAATACCAAATTTATCGTTAGAAAAAGATATCCGCCCATTCTTTCTATCGACTTTACCGTCGCCCAGCTCTTGATTGCCTAGCCCATAGTCCAAAGACGCGCTAAACCCCTCTACATCCATGGGAGAGAAAGTTTTAATATTCAAGAAACCGGCAACCGCTTCGCCCGTCATATCGGGCGTGATGGCTTTATTAGCGAGGATTTGAGAAGTGATGACAGCCGGGTAGGCATCAAATCTTGGGATTCGACCATTTTCCGTCCCGGGAATATCTATCCCATCAAAAGCGATCGCGGTATATCGGCGAGGAGCGCCGCGAAAGTTAAGGTACCGCGATCTTCCTTGGTCCCGCTCTATTGACATACCGGGTAATCGCCCTATCGAGTCAGCAATATTTTGATCAGGAAAGCGGCCAATCGCATCTGCCGAGACCACATCGACAAGGTTTTCAGCACTTCTTTTTGCTTCTATGGAAGACATTTGGCTCGCCTTAATCGGCTTAGCCGTGACTACAACCTCCTCGATTACTTCCGTCTGGGTCTCTTGTGCTATGAGCACAGAACTTTGGGTTAGCGCTAGGAAAGCTCCAGACAGGATTGACAGTCGACCCTTTGTGCAACCACGAAAGAATAAGCAAGACATTTTATTTTTCCAAATTCAAAACTCTAAGATCGCTCTCGCCGGTTACAACACGATTAAACTTTTATGACAGTTCCGTTTTAATTCCGTTACGATTTGAATAGACGCATCTGTTGTCATTAGTAGCCCATTACAACATCCGGGTGCGCGCTTCTAACAAATCGATTGCGGCATCATAAATGCTCTATTTTTACGATCTATACCGTCATTTATACCGACACTCCATCCAGAACCAACCTATTTCAAGGTCAACTTCGCCTGTTCAATGTCAGGTCGTAGAGGATTTGGCGGATTGAGAAGTACCAACGTTAACAGTTCAAGATCAGTTCATCGTGCCCGAAGATATGGCCGATGCTGAACTAGAATGCAGCTATACCGTGGCTCTGGATGAAAATATTTATGCTGTTTATTGATGCGACAAAATTCCCAACCAGCGCGCCTCACCTATAATATGCACCACCTGCGGAACACGACATGAAAAAGCATTCGCTCTGAGCTTGAGCTAAGAAAAATCTCTAGAACCATCTTGCTTGAAAAGAGAATATGCATACCCCTAACACCGAAGAGTCTCGCCAAAAATGAAGCGTGAAACCAAAATGAAATGAAAATCGTCTAGTCTGATGCCACGGATAGTTGCCTCGGGATTGAGGAAAAGTCATAGGAACATTCTTGAAACCGAAATGCAGCGTGTCAACAATCTCAACCTTCGTTTTGTTAATGTTGGCTTCCAACTCTTTTGGACAATCTGGAGGGCACACTGTCAATGCCCAAAGTGCAGAGAGAGTCTTAATAAATGGTTCTAATTTCACGCTACGATGGAACAAGATCAAGCTAGGACAGATGAGTTTTCTTACAAGAGGGAATACAGGGGATATATGGGAGATATGGGGCAAAACCCTTGGCCCTCTGAAACTCGTGAAAAACTATTATGGTGTCGCTACACAATTCTTCCTGGAGGGAGAGGATTTGTATCGCCTCGCGGGAAATAACTCGGGATTTCGAGAAAACCGGGAGGTGAATTTTCGAAGCGATAGGTTGCCATCTATTAGGTCTTTCAACGAGAAAGAAACCACGCGTGGATTAACACCACAGAATCCCTGGGGATTAAGCTCGGTATCTCCTCTACGTTTGTTTCGAAGAATCAGTAAATCCGTCAATACGAATTTTTTATGTAGTGGCACTCATATTGTCTATGATGGAAAAAGAAAGTACGAGGTGATGCTTGAGGGAGGCCAACTTGGAGAAAACTCGCAACGTTTTCTGGACCTATCGGGGCCCAGTTTATCAAATTATTGGCGCTGCACGGCTTTCATTAAAGGTGACTCCATAATAGAGGCCGGCAAGAAACTAAGCGTCGACGACTCTAGGAGCAAGTCGCTGAACAGTTCTGGCGAAAAGTCAAAAGAAAAGTTGCCATCTGGTTGGTCACGCGCATGGCTTTTTGGCTCTGATGATAGAAATATTGATTTTGTGTTTGCTGAAGGTTGCGGGCCTTTGGATCTTGCTGGTTTCATCTTGAGCACCCCCTTTGGTCCAATTATTGGGCGAGCCGATGGAGCGTGTTCAACTGATTCCCGGTATTATTCCAACCCTGGCTCTTAACCTAACTCTATAGCACCTTGAGTTCGATATATCTGTTTCGGGAGCTCAACATCAAAGGGACACATTAACAAACTCACCATGAAGACCTTTTATCGATATTCTCACGTCTGGGTCTGAAGCGTCGTTCCAATCGATCTCGATGAATCCGTAGTTTGGCTTAATGATTTTTTCCGTGATCGCGAGAGAGTTACTTTCATCGAAGTTTCGGCTCCACACATTTGTTAAACCACTTGAAGTTATGTCGAGTAGAGGGTTCTCCCAAGAGGATAAATCTATAGCACTTATTTCACCTGCGTGCCGATCACCTGAAATGACAATTGTTTTCTCGCTTGCGTAATCATTTATCAATTTTAGTAATTTAGAGCGTTCGTTTGGAAAGTTAGCCCATTTTTCAAAACGGTGTTCTGCCGCCAAAAGTTGAATCGAACTAACTATAATCGTTAGGTCTGCCGCATTCTCCTTTAACTCATTAGTGAGCCACTCCCACTGCTTTATACCCAGTAACGTGCCCGAGTCGTTGGGCAGGTATTGGGCGTCTGGCGAGGCATCTTTAAGAATTGGATCTCTAAACCAACGGGTATCTAGCAATATTATCTTCACTATCTGTCCAGTCGGCCCAAACTCGTAGGACTGATATACTCCCTCGCGGTCCCACGATGGATGCGAGGCCTCAACACCCAAGAAGCGATATAGCTCCTGTTTAGCTATCCTTTTCGCTGCGAACTCTGAACCTCCATCGTTAACACCGTAATCGTGGTCGTCCCATGTTCCAATTAAAAATGGTACCTCTTCAACAAATGCCCTGTAGTCCTGATTCGAAAGCTGCAGATCATAAGCCTTACGAAATTCCCCGAAACTTTCGGTGTCCGCATAAACGTTGTCACCGGTCCATATCCAAAGGTCAGGGGTGTCTCTCTTTATCAACGTCCAAAGTGGTTGTGGTTTGTGCTGAGAGTTGCAAGACCCAAAGGCTATTTTCTCTATAACTCGTGATCCATGTTCGGCGGCGCCTACGTTCGACGTCCCCAATAGACTGATCACACAGACGACGAAAGATGTAAAAATATTAATGTGTTTCATTTCGAACCCTGTTGTTTCATATCGATACGTCACAAGAGGTAGCATCATCGCGTTCGTACAGATTCCTAAAATTGCGAGCGCGGGGAGGCAACACGAATATACTCTTGAGAAAACTACTTTCGCCCATTTCGAAACCAACTCAGAGTGCTCGCTACTTGCACGTTATCTAGAGCCTTTCTAACTGGCCAAAACTGCCTTCAATCCTTTTCTTCAGCTACAAAATTGCTGTTAGACTACTAAAGCGTAGCACTCATACATGATAATCTAGTTACACTTTTGCGGCTCATAGGTATGCGGTTATCTGAGAATATCCATACACTGTCAAATTTACATGTGCGTCTGGGTTTACGCTTCGAGCAAAATCACCCCAACGAAGCAGCGATCCACCGAGTTCCACACGAAATTTCTTATCTCGCATCCATTTCCTGATTCGGAAATCAAAAGTGGTTCCGATGTTTTTCCCCGATTTACCCGAACTATCCTGAAGCTTAGCTACTATCCATGAGTCTCCTGCTGAGGCCAAGCGCGCTTTCTGCAGAACAAATCGACCGTCTAGATCACCTTTTTGAAAAGACAGCCTAACGCCAGGAACAGAAATATTTGATCTGGTTAAAGGGCCGTGAATACTAGTATTTCCAAGGTCACCTCTTCGTGTTCCATAAAACCGCTCATACCTTTCAAAGCCCTCGGTCGTGGGGTCGTCCCCACTGGCAAAGTCATACTCAATACCAAGTCTAGAAGAAAAACTATTATCAAAAGTATAACCAATTTCGGCATGTAGCATTCGGGCGGCTACACTGACAGAACCAGATTTATCCTCTATTGAGCTAGACATTTCCCCTTTTCGGAGAGCCAATTCAACCTCGAAGTCCACTACCCCCATCCGTTTGCTACGTTTCAATCTGATGCCAGGAGACCAAAGCTTCCGGTCTTTAGTTGGATAGGAAGACAAATCTGATTCTATGAGACCATAAAGGAAAAGGTCCCCCTGCAGATCATTTTGGATCTTGAACTCCTGCAGCTGGATGCCAAGAAACCTCCGCCCAAGTTGTTCTTCATCTCGAGCAAAGTCATTCTTTCTCAAGAGTTCGTATGCACCAGGTTTTTTCTCGACCGGGCTACTCAGAAAAACATCTATTCTTCTGTGCTTTGGGACTTCCCCAATCCAATGAACGCCAGAATAAGAATTTATCGTATTTCGAAAGTCGTTACGCTCTGCGAAGCGGCGGCTACCGATATCTAACGTGAATCTTCCAACTTTGACGATGTTATCCATCTTTAAAAATCTTGGGGAATATTTCAGATACCCTTGCAAAACAGCGAACGTGTTTACGAAACTGCCGCTTAAGGGCGTGCCGTCATCGTCAAGATAAGCCCTAGCATCGTGCAACTCTAGCACACTCCCTAAATCGTTCACTTCGATACCTAATAAGGCGAGATTTCTAGTTGCAACAAGCTGATCACTTCCAGAAAAATATTTTCTGTATTGACCGTTCAGGGATTCATAGCGCACTCTCGACTCAAGAGATGCATATAGGTTGGACTCTGGTTTCGCAGAAATATCAAACACGCAAACCAAGGGAAGCCAGCAAGAAAAAATTCGGATCATATGTTCCATGGCATAAAATTGTGAGTGCTTGAGAAACATTCGGGTCTCTTTCAGGAACCTTTCTCGAATTAACCTAACCAAGTCCCAGCGTATGTAAAGAGAAATAAACCTGAATAATTTTCCTCTTTAGAAGGCTGCTGTTCCCTTCGAGCATTCGAATCAAATCTATACGAAACATTTCTGTCATCATAATGAATTACGATGAGATTGTTCGACTATCCGTAAAAACGCCATAATTCAAATCGCTAAATGAAGATCGCTCTAGTCACCGACGCCTGGTCACCACAGATAAACGGAGTGGTTACAACCCTGAGCACGGTCCGCAAATATTTTGCTTCACTGGCCGAGTCAAAAGGCTCCGAAATCAAGGTGTTCCATCCGGGGATGTTCAAAACAGTGCAACTTCCCAACTACAAAGAGATCTCCGTGGCGGTTACCCCCTGGCGAATAAAACGCCTGCTTGAAGACTTTCAACCAGATTGCGTTCATCTTGCAACGGAGGGCCCCCTAGGTTTGTGGGCGCGACATTATTTGGTGCAAAACAATAAATTTTTCACTACATCACTTCATACAAAATTTCCTGAATATATTAATGCGAGAATTGGTCTGCCAGTGCGAACTGGCTACAAA
>CAJXCK010000007.1 GCA_913051785.1 uncultured Gammaproteobacteria bacterium | reverse complement strand
GAATGTCTCTGCGCCACTCAATCACACTGGGCGTAATTTTCTCAACAAGTTGCGGGATAAATGTGGCTGCGTGGATCTGTGGGGTGAAAAAGGCCAGAGCTAACGAAAAATTTCTCAAAATTATTTTCATGCTGACCTTCCTTGACTAACGCTTGAAGCTTAACAGTGGCTTTGTAAATTTCTAACAAGTCGAGAGCACTAATCTGAGAAGCCGACCCTTCGTCGAATCTCACTCAAAAAGCCTGGCAGTTTATTTTCTAAATCCCGCAAATCAAAACTCGCTGGTAATTCAGCAAATTGCTCTTCCTCGATCAAATACTGAAACGTATTCAACAACACCCATTCATGAGTCGTTGTCGCACCACAAATCTTGCGATACTGAGCCTGCGACATGCGAACTCGATAGACGCCCTCTCCACGCATTTTGACTCGACCATCTTCAAGGTTTGTCTCTACTCGATCGCTCAGAATTACTTCGTAGACATCACTGTCAACCAGATTCACACTTATCAATAACCTTTCCAAAAATCGTAAGAAAAAATGACTACACTCATCGAGCCCTGCAGGCACCTGGAAGAGATCTGGTTTAAAAAAATACCCCTATCAAAAGCCATGTCAATGAGGGCCATAAAGTTCGATGAAAGCACCCTGAAGTGCTCCGCTTCTTTGGAACCCAACACCAACGTGCACGGCACAGCTTTTGCGGGTAGTCTTTACGCGATACAGGCGCTAGCAGGATGGAGTATGGTGTACCTTCAGCTTCGCCTGCTGGGAGTCTCCGCGTCTATCGTAATTGCAAAAGGCTCTATCGACTACGCAAAGCCAGTAGCGGAAGAGATTCTCGTTGAGTGCAAGTTTCCCAATAAAAAGATTTTCGCTGAAGATCTAGTCAGCAACGAGAAGGCAAGAATTGAGCTCTCTACCTCGGTAACCCTCAAGAATAACGATGTTGCAAGTTCTTTTTCCGGCATCTATGCCATCAAGAAAACATAGATCTCATCAAATCAGGGCAAATTCGTCCTAACCCTCTAACTTGAAAACCAGCCTACTAATTCGTTTCTGTTGAAGCTGATCCTGCTCGATTCCGATTACTCTAAAACGCCAAGTGGCAACCGCTTCCAGAGCAGCCTCGTCAAAGACACCAGAGGGGCTGGACGCAATGACCGAAATGCTGATTGTCTCTCCTTGAGGTGAAATCAAATACTCTACGTCTACCCAGCCACTTGTTCCGCCGACTTTAGCTGCCTCTGGATAGTTCGGCATATCTCCAGAGACAAATGCCGGGGGATTCTGCATACCAGCGCAACCTGAAAAGAAAATATGCGCGACAACGAGAACCACGATCCGTAGTCGCCTTAAACTTGATGGATATAGACCCATCAGAAAAACCTGAGAGCGATTCTTAATCATTCTTCTATTAAATCTGTCTGCATCTGATCAAAAACCTCCGACATCCACAATTGTGAATCTTGGATCTCTTTGAACAGGCGGTATGTCTCCGACGATCTCTGCAAATTCTCCCCATGTTCCTTGACATTGAAATATACATCCCCCCTCAAGTGATCTGCGGCAAATCTAATAGCTAACATTAATGTGATCGCACTGGGGCCCCTAATCAGTGAGCCCATTGAAGACATAAGATCCTCTCGCGAAATTTCTTTTCCCCGCAAAAAACCTCGTAATGCTGAGGCGTAGAAGTGACGATCGAACCCGCCGTTGCTTGAACAAACTGATCTAACAAAATCGGCAAAGTCCAAGGTCCAAGACCTCAGGTGCACGGTATCCAAATCAATAATTGATTTAGCGACATTGCATGAATTGTCAAACAACAAGTTCGTTACCTTGCAGTCTCCATGCACGTAGGATTGCTTTCCATTATTAAAACAATCCTCGTGAGCCCACTGATCCGCTACCAGGATCAAATCCTGAACATATGGATTCTTGCTACTTTTACCGAGGGCGAGCAGTTCCTCTCTATAAAAATCGAGGGATTGAAAATTGGGGACTTGTAGCTGCCAGCTTTCAGGATGGAAATCAATTAACGCCCGTTGAAAACAACCGAAGGCTTCAGCGGCAATCTCAATTTGCCCGGTGCTTTCTAGCCTCTCAACGCAAACTGAACCCTCTATGAAGCGCCACGCACGCCAATACGAATCTTCGTGCATCACCACCATCTCTCCGTTACGACCTGGGACTATTTCGGGCACGACAAAGCGCTCGGAGAAGTCTGCATCGCTGCATAGATGTGTTAATAGCTGAGCAGTTTGGTGCTGCAATAAAACAACATTATCAAAAACATTTCCGTTTAATCTCTGAAACACCAACTCCGGTTCGCCTTTTTGTCGGGCTAGGAAGGTATTATTGACATGGCCGTCCCCGAGCGGAGAAAAAACATAATCCCCTCCCCAAAAACGCTGGACGACGTTTAGCTCCCTAGCAAGATTTTTATCAGCCATATCTGTTTTCTGAAATGCTTTTTTTCAGTAAGAGAGGCAAAGCTGGAATATACTCTCCGTCCGGTAAACAGAGTCGATTTAGCTGACGTAGCACAGAATTTTTTTCTATTTTTCTATCGATATATTTTGAGAGCAGGTTTACGGCTTCTAGATTTTTCTCAGTACTCATCCGAATCTCTTCCTCTGGCCAATCGTGCTCGAGCGCGACACTCAGTAATTTTTTTAACTCGATAAAATCTGTCGTTTCTTTATAACGCAAAGCATCTAGGCTTTCCGACGGCAAAAAATCTACGATTCGATTCAATTTCGTGCTGACGGAATAGGGACGAGAAATCGGCATTTCGGTACCACTTATCCTGCTCGCTAATGCTTCTGCCCCCAGTAACCTGCTGTACCATTTTGTCGGTTCTGAAAAGAGAGCCGCCTCGCATTGTTCAGGAGAAAGCTTTTTCTCTCGAAGTTTTTCGAGCACCGATCGCCTCACGTTGAATTCACTCAGATTCATTAAGAGACTGAGTCGCCAGTAAAAATCATTGATATCTTTTACAGATGGAGCAGACCAAAAGCGCTCGGCAAGGCATGGCAGTCGAGGCCACAATCTTGCGAATAGACAATTGGCATCGACCAGTTCGCTCCAGAGACACGCCTCTGCCCCGATTATGCTCGTACCCTCCTCGTCCTCTAGTGATATAGCACCTTCTCTCCACTGATGAGTCCACTCCATGGCCTTGGCAACATGCTCCAACCTGGGATCATCCAGCAAGCTATCCTCGCGTTCGAGCATCGCGTTTTGATTCTCTTCGGGGTCAAATTGGTAGTGCAAATCAGATGGATAGTTCAAATCGAGATAATAAGGTGAGGACACAATGCAATCCCGACCGAGGGCTCTCGCTCGGTCTCTGGTTGTGCAACCTCGCCAGTTCTGGACGACGCAACTTGGCATCTCCGGGTGAAGAACCTCGTCCCATCCGATAACAGTTTTTCCAAGAGCTGTTGCTATTTCAACTAGCCTTCGAAAAAAATAATTTTGCAGATCAATCGGATTAGAGAGACGATTTTCTTTCATAAAGCTTTTGATGATCGGATCGCCGGACCACCAGGAGGGGTCCACTTCATCTCCCCCAAGATGAATGAAGGGATCAGGAAATACATCTGATAGCTCCTCAATAAGCACCCTGACGAAGATGAAGACGTTTTCATTAGAGGGATCCAGGCAAGCTTTATGGACGCCGAATTTTTGAGTTCCGTTCGCCGTTCTCCCTGTTGGAGCCAGGTCAGGGCGAGAGGCAACAATGTGAGTCACGTGGCCAGGCAAATCGATCTCAGGGATTAGTCTGACACCCCGATCCATGCAATATGTGGCTAACGACTTGAGTTCCTGCAAACTGTAGAAGTCCTCGCTTACCACCTCGGGGTATTTCTTCGAGCCAAAACGGAAGCCTTGATCATCCGATAGATGCAGATGCAATACGTTAAGTTTTAGCAAACTCATACGATCGACGGTTTCTCGTAAAGTTTTTAAAGGGATAAAATGTCGAGCGACATCCAACATCAAGCCCCGCCATAAGAATCGGGGCTCGTCGCGAATCAATAACCCAAACTGCAGCCCTCCCTGCTTTGCGATTTGCCACAATGAAGCTAGTCCCCTGATAGCCCCCCAAGAGGTTTCCGCTGATATTTCTATCGCACTCTCTAGCACCCGAAGCTCATACGATTCTCCAGAGATCTCAACGGACGCCAAGTCGATACTCGCATCCTCTATCGATAGATTTATTAACCCAACGCACTGGTTGCCTAAGTAGTCCAGCGCATATTTTTCCACTCGGACATCATGCTCTTTTGCGAACTTCAGTTGAGTTGGACTACTGTTTTTCGATACAACAGTTTCGGGGGAATAATCGGACCGCAAAGGTTGCGGAATAATGGGCAGTGTTCTTTTTGTCATCTACGCACCCTGCGGTTTTCAAACCAGCGCGAGAGCTAAGTTTAATTGAGTCGGGGTAGAAAGCGAACCAGCGATCAAGGCGGATACCATTAGATTGCTCAGTGGATTAGACTGAGAAATATGCCCACACGCATTCTGGAGGGACGGTGAATATTCAGGAACGAATAAAGTTCGTACTGCAATCTGAGGCTGAGGCGATTAGCAATATTAACGTTACGGCTGACTTCACTAGCGCTGTAGAGCTGATGCTTGGATGCAGGGGCAGGATCATCACGACGGGTATTGGAAAGGCTGGCCATATTGCGAAGAAATTTTCAGCAACGCTTTGCTCTACCGCCACGCCATCTGACTTTCTACATCCAGCCGAAGCGGCACACGGAGATCTGGGTATGGTTTCCGATAACGATCTTTTAATCGCTTTTTCAACTAGTGGGAAGAGCAGGGAAGTCCTAGAAATATTATCGATGTCTCGCAGTCTTGGTGTGAGGAAAATCATTGGTGTCACCTCACACGCGGATTCATCCCTGCGAGACCACGCTGACTTGGTGCTCGATATGGGGAAAATAGAAGAGCCATGCCCTCTAGGTCTTACGCCAAGTTCCTCCATGGCGGTGATGCTAGCGATTAGTGATAGTTTGGCGCTTGCGCTTTTGGAGCAAAAGAAGGTTACGAAAGCAGACTATGGCCTTAGGCATCATGGCGGCTACCTGGGAACAGCTGCTAGAGAGAAGAAAAATAGTTAGTTCGCGACTGAACCTTATTCGGGATAGAAATCAAAAACCCAACGATCTTCGTCTTCTCGAAATCCGTTCCTTTGGAAAAAATCTCGAGGGACATTACCGCGGCAATAAATATGGGAACCGCTTTTTGTTTCAGCCACGCCCATCGCGTGTTTGAGAAGCCAGGAACCGATTCCTCTGCATCGGAATGCTTTTAGAACATATAACATTCGCAGCTCGAACCGCTGATCTTTTTGTTCCATCCCATAATATCCCGCTGCCAAACCGTCTGAGCTCACCATACGGAGAATCAAATCGGCTTTCTCAGCCCCGATTGACGCACATGCAAACGAACAAAAAAAATGTTTTGACGATGGCTTGTAGACCTCGAGCTTCGAATAATTTATTTCCAAAGTTTTCCTAGCATTTTTCGCAGACCGGATAACACATTCCCACTGCTCGATGAGGATTTATCGTAAAGGATGGCCCCTAACCTTTTAGCAACTTTATGATAGTGCACCCAATCGTCTCTCATTTGTCCGACGCCAAAAAGTTGTTCCAAAATAGCTGGGTAAGACTCCAGAACCTTCGCTAAAAATATCTGGCCGGCCGACGAAAACCAGGAATCGTCGACTACTGCACCTAAGGAGACAAACAGTTCGCTTACCTGACCATCTTGGAGACGAGCTTTTGAGATAGTTCCTGAAAACGCTTCCTCAATCTGAGCTGCGAAAAGATGATGTTGAGCACAAAATGAAATCAAATAACCCAAAGGAATGCAGGAGTCTTCAAACGACGTCGAGCCGGACGCATAATCCTCTGCCCTGGCAATTACGGTCACGGAGCAAAACTTGAGCGAGCCCTAATGCCCCAATCGCCCGTCTTTTCGCGCTGCAGTACATAAAGGGAATTGTAAGAGACATACGGTTCACCCGTTTTGTCATACCTCGTAAATTCTACTTTCACGTGGACCTTCTCGGGACTGGCCTGAATAACATCAAGCGTTTTCCACTCGCTTCGACTCCAGTTGTTTTCCTGAGCAAATTGGTAAAGATCGATTTTTGACGCAAGATCAGACGCTGTCGGATACAAAACGATTCCACCACTAGCTATTCGAATGTGAGGGAACAGCATTGTCTTGGACCAACTCTCGACATCTTTTGCATTGAAAGAGCGAAGATATTCCATCATCACTGCCTCCACCGCTGGATATTGAGAGATGCGAGAATCTGATGGTTGGTTCGTTAGCACGCCTGAGAAGGTGATAGCGCTCCAGGTGATACCTCCGATGACGGCAAAAATCACCAAGATAGATCGAAACATTTGAAACACCCCGATTAGACTCCTGAATAGCGAAACTCTACACTAGATCCAAGAAGTTGGGAGAAGTTCTATGCGCATAAGTACGCTAAAGGCCTGGAGCCTTTTCACCTGTTTGCTGATAACCCATTCCGTTGCCGCGGCCCCAGCAACGAAATCACAAATGGAGCAAGGAGAAGCACCTTTTGGAGACGGATATGAACAATCTTTGCAGTCAAAGAAATATTTCAATAAAGGAAACAGGGCATATTCCAAAGCGATAGAGCTAATAAAGGACGGTAAGACGGGAGCTGCTGAGAGAGAACTAAGAAACGCAGAGAAGGAGCTCAGGAAATCAGCCAAAGCGGATCAAAAAAACTTGGCCGCATTCTCACTACTAGGAAAGGTTTACGCGCGCCTGGGGGAGAGCCGCAAATCTGTCGGTGCATTTAATTACGCTTTGCAGTTGAACCCAAAACACTATCACTCGTGGTTAGAACGCGCGAAAGTGTTGCTCGAGATGGGCCTGCGTTCTGAGGTAAAACAATCCTTTAACGTTCTCGAAAGAAGCGCTCCAAATATGGCGGAGTCGCTGCTCAAGGCAATAATTACCTTTAAAGAACAAAGAACAGCAATCATGTCGACCGAAGAGGTCGCATTCTTCGAGTGGGCACAAGAGAAAATAGAGCTCTGAGCACTTTTAGTATGGCACTTCCCCCGCCAACGTAATGCGTTGCATCAATCTGTGCATGGGAAAGAAGTCGTTTACTGGTTTATGCTGAGTGGATCGATTATCCCACATCGCAACCGTACCAGGCTCCCAACAAAGACGAACCGTGTTCTCTTCTTTTACGATCTGAGCAGCTAAGTGCTCCAACAACACTTCGCTCTCTGTTTTTTCCAGCTCCACAATCCGAGTCGTGAACAAGGAATTCAAGAACAGCGCCTTGCTGCCGCTTTCTGGGTGAGTGCGAATTAATGGATGCGTAACCGGTGGGTGATTAGCCAATAGCCCCTTTAATCTATCCTCTCCACCAGGTTCCGCTAAGCTTTCTTCGAAACCCTTTCTGAAATCGTGTTCAGCAGTTAGTCCACTTAAAAATTCCCTCATCGCGGAAGATAAATTCTTAAAAGCAAGGGTGGCACTGGCCCATAGCGTGTCTCCGCCATATGCTGGTACTACTCGAGCCTGGAGAACCGTGAAGTTAGGAGGCGACTTCATAAAAGTCATATCAGAATGCCATTTTTCTATCTTGGAAGGCTTCTCCGCTGTACTCTCGAGGATTTGCACCTCCTCAGTTTCTGAGGTCTTTATATAAGCTTCATGATCAAGCACGGCACCAAACCGGCGGGCAAATTTCGCCAGGATGAGGGGATCTTGGTCTTGTCCCCTCATAAATAAGACCTCTTTCTCAACGAGGACTTGGCGAAATTCCGACGCGGCAGATTCCGAAACAATTATATCGTGAAGTTGGACTCCTTCGAGGTATGCCCCTAATGAGCCGGAAGCTGGTATCACCTTCAAATTAATTCCCGCCTATCTGATCAGACCAAGCTACAAAGCTTAGGCCGGATTTGGTTGAAATAGTATTTTACCGTTCTTTATCTTGGAGGGAACACGTTCGGATAACGCGCGGATAGGTGAACAAAACGGAGGCATTATTTCTTAGAGTCATTCCCGAACTGAGTGACTGAGCTCTATGCGGAGCAGAGGCTTTTTGTTCTCAACATTTTTGGATGGTTCCTCCTCTTGCCTTACCGATTTCGAAAGCGGGGGCCCCTTATCACGCTGATATTTATCGAACAGTCGGGGGCCCCCTTCGTTATAAGCAGGGAAGGGGACCGCGAATGACACGAGTCTTTGATAAAGTTCTCTCCAGCCGAGCATGGACAAATCTAACTGACCCTCCTGGAACTCAAGTGATTCTCGAAGAATAATTCTCGCGGCGTTTCCTAATTCTTCTACTTCACAATCTCGCGGATCAAGAGCGAAGGAACCCATGAAGCGTTGCTGGAGATATTGTTTTGCTGTACTTGGAACGCCAGCAAATCTGCACACAACCTCTACTTGATCCGCAACGATGTACTTACATAAGAAGGATTTATTTTTAAAATAGTGATAAATCATTCTTTTGTTCAACCCTGCGTTTTGCGAAATATCATCTATTTTCAATCCATATGATCCCCTTGCAGCAAACAAGGCTATGGCTTCAAGGAGTATTTTTAGTTTCGCGTGATTAATCGTGATCTCTAAGTAACCAAAAAGTTACCTTACCAAAACAGAATCCAAAGTGGTAGTAACTATTTAGTTACTTATGCCGACAGACCGATTCCAACAGAATAACTATTTAGTTACTTTCGAGATTGATTAGATACCGTTTCCAATCCAGTCCTCCTACGAAACCAGTAAGCCGACCATCACTACCAATTACCCTGTGGCACGGTATAAAAATTGGGATTGGATTCTTACCTAAAGCCGAACCCACGGCCCTCGCCGCGCCGGGTTTGCCGATTCGGATCGCTAAATCCTGATAAGATATTACTTCTCCATATGGAATCTTTGAAACTTCGGCCAAGACAGAGGCCTGAAAAATTGTGAGGTTCGTCCTAAGTGGAATTGAAAAATGCTTACGCTTTCCTCCAAAGTATTCCTCAAGTTGCAGGGAGGCTTCGTACAATAAGCCAAGCGACAGCCGGTTCGCTTTTTCGTTACGCTTCCCTTGGAAGAGGCATGCTGGTTCAAAAGAAACCCCAACCAAAGATTCCTCTGAAGAGATCAATTCCAGATCTTCAAATTCCGATTTCATTGTCAGTCTGAAAAGACTACTCATAAACACTAACCACACGGACTAATCGCGACAAAAGGCTTCCAAAAAATAAAATAAGGGCCAACTCAGGTCAAAGACCTGCTACCCTGAATCAAGCGCAGCGAAAACCTGAGGAATAAATTGAGCGAGGAAAAAACTTGGGAAGAGCCTGGTGACTTGATCATCGAGCAAATAGAAATTGGCCCGATGCAAAATTTTACTTACATTATTGGTTGTAAGGCGACTAGAGAAGTAGTGATTGTTGATCCAGCATGGGACGTGAAAAGTCTCGTCGAACATGTCGAAGGCAAGGACTATACAATCAAAGCGGCATTCGCTACCCATTATCATCCCGATCACGTGGGTGGATCTTTCAGTGGAAATATTGTGTCTGGCATATCTGATTTGATGGAGATCAAGCCATTGAAAGTGTACGCCAACAAACTGGAGTCAGACGGCCTCAAGAAAGTGACCAGTGTTTCCGATTCCGATATCATTAAAGTCGACTCTGGAGACAAGATGAATATCGGCAATATAGAAGTCGAGTTTCTCCATACGCCGGGCCATACACCAGGAAGTCAATGTTTCCGCGTTCAGAATACCCTTATCAGCGGAGACACTCTCTTTATCAACGGTTGCGGACGAGTCGATCTTCCGGGGTCTGATCCAACAGAGATGTACCACAGCCTTCAAAAGCTTAGGGGTCTTCCCAATGAAACCCTCATTTTGCCTGGACACAACTATGGAAGCACTCCCAATGCGACCTTGGGGGAAACGAAAAAGATGAATACCTATCTCAATATTAAGGACCTTGAAACCTGGCAATCCATTATGGGGGAGTAAGAGTCCATGGCGGGCGATAGAAACAAAATTGTTAGCTACGAATCTAATAAGAAAATAGCAACAATACGGATCAACAGGGCTGAAAGACTAAATGCTCTGAACGAGGATGTGATTCAAGGCTTGAGTCGAGCATGGAGGGAGTTTGAGAATGGTGACGATCTTGTAGCTATCCTGTGTTCAGCTGGCGAGAAGGCTTTTTCTGTAGGAGCCGACGTTAAAAATCCGCCTAAAGAAATGTGGGAGGGTGTCCCCAGCATAGGAGCGAAGGCATCCAAGCCAATAATTGCCGCTGTACAAGGCTGGTGCATAGGAGGGGCCTACGTAATCGTTCAGATGTGTGATCTCGTCGTTGCCTCCGAGAATGCAGTCTTCAAATACCCCGAGGCCCAGCTTGGTTTTACTGGGGGACTTATCGGGAGCGCGGTCGCCAGAATACCTCATAAAATAGCTATGGAATTCATGCTTCTCGGCGAGGACTTCGATGCCCAAAAAGCGCTATCTGCTGGAATGGTGAATCGGGTAACTCCTTCAGGCAAAGAGTATGAAGCCGCACTGGAGTGGGCCACCATTTTATCAAATTCCGCTCCTTTGGTGGTCCAATCATTGAAAGACTTCTCCATGCAGACGTTAAACAAAAGCCCTGCGGAGATAGGTGCATTATCCCGAGAGCGTCTATTAACCATTAGACAAAGCGACGATGGAAAAGAGGGGGGGCTGGCATTCGCCGAGAAACGAACGCCAAAATTTACTGGTTACTAAAAGCGTTCATTAGGGCAATAAGTGTGCTACCGCGTCACGCTCTTCAACTAGCTCCTTCTCCGTGGCCTTCATCTTCTCGACACTGAAGCCGTTCAGATCTATGCCTTGTTGAATAGACCAATCCCCACCAAAGCATTTAACCGGGAAGGAGTAAATCAAACCTTCTTCAATCCCATAACTCCCATCCGAATAGACTCCCATACTCAAGGTCGCACTATTGCCATGCGCCCAGTCTCGCATGTGATCTATCGCGGCGTTCGCCGCAGACGCCGCGCTTGAAGCTCCACGAGCTTCGATTATTGCCGCTCCCCTTTGTTGAACCGTTGGTATGAACTCGCCTACGTACCAGCTCATATCGACTAGATCCATTGCTTTATTGCCGATGACGGTCACTCTGTGCAAATCAGGGTACTGAGTTGCGGAGTGATTACCCCAAATACACATTCCTTCAATAGAACTTACCGGGCTATTCGTTTTTTGCGCTAACTGAGCCATAGCCCTATTGTGATCCAACCTTGTCATGGCAGTAAAACTACGCGGATCTAGATCGGGAGCGTTACGTTGAGCTATGAGCGCATTGGTGTTAGCGGGATTGCCCACCACTAAAACTTTTACATTTTTATCGGCATTGTCGTTTAATGCCTTCCCTTGCACTGAGAATATCTCCGCATTCGCCTCAAGAAGATCTTTTCGCTCCATGCCAGGACCCCTTGGCCTGGATCCAACCAACAACGCATACTGAGCACCTTCAAAAGCTACTTGAGGGTCATCGCTGTAGGTAATCGATTCCAAAAGCGGTAAGGCGCAGTCATCTAGCTCCATCACCACGCCAGCGACCGCACCGAGCGCCGGAGTTATTTCTAAAAGCCTCAATTTAACTGGCTGATCCTTGCCCAGCATTTCTCCTGAGGCTATACGGAATAACAATGCGTAACCGATTTGACCCGCCGCGCCCGTAACTGTGACCGTGACCGCATCTCTCATGTGTTTCCCCTCTTTTAACGACGGGACATATTAGAAGTTTAGGCTCTCGATTTACAACAATTCTTCCTATGGCCACCTAATTTCTATGGAACTGCTCATTCCAAGAGGCCAGAATTTTCCGGGCCGCGACATCTTTGTTGCAAAAATAGAACAACACGTTGCCTCAGTAAACGGCGACCTTGACACCCAAAACTTGAAAGCATTTCGGAAATTTGAGATCTTTTTTTTGCAAAGGAAAAAGTCGGCAGCTTCGGGTATTGAGCTGGGATGATGGGACTCGAAAAGAGCTCCCAGCTGTAATGGGTCTCTCTTTTATCACGTTAACTCGATTATCGCCCCATTAGTCTTCGAGAAATCAGAAGGCGACATTGTCGACCCTGGAATAAAGATTGAGGACGAAAAACACGTTTTGAAGAAAGACTCAAGGCAAAAAAAACTGGGCCGATCACTGGGTCTACCGCCTAAGCAAGGGCTATATGACCCCTCATTCGAAAAGGATAGCTGCGGCGTGGGATTCGTTTGCCACATCAAAGGCATTCCCAGCAGAAAAATTATGGATGACGCATATGCCATGAACTGCTGTATGGATCATCGTGGTGGTGTCGGATTTGAGAAGAATACCGGCGACGGTGCGGGAATCATGACCGGTCTACCTGATAAACTTCTGCGAAAAGAATGCAGAAACCTTATGGGCTTTGAACTCCCTGACGCAGGGCAGTATGGCGTGGGCAACGTGTTTCTACCCAATGACGAGGCTGAGCGTGCCCTCTGCAAAAGACTAATCGAATCCGAACTAGAGCCATGCAATCTTGAATTGATAGGTTGGAGAGAGCTGCCAGTCAGCGTTCATAAGGCAGATGTTGGCGAAACCGCACTATCGGCGATGCCAAAAATTGAACAACTTTTCATCAAAGCAGCAGAGGCGATGGATAGCCAATCTCTGGACAGACAACTTTATCTGGTTCGGAAGTCTGCGACACACAAAATTCGCGCAGAAAAAGGACTGTTAGAAGGAGCTCTGTTTTATGTCTGCTCTCTTTCTTCCCAACTTCTCGTTTACAAGGGCATGCTTACACCTGAACAGGTTTTTCAATTTTTTGATGATCTAAATGACCCGGACTACGAAACTCATCTCGCAATGGTACACTCGAGGTTCAGTACCAATACCTTTCCCTCCTGGGATCGAGCACAGCCCAGCCGTTTTATGAGCCACAATGGTGAGATCAACACGCTCCTGGGTAACGTCAATGCGATGAATGCCAGAGAAGGCAACACAAAATCAAATATTTTTGGCGACAACCTAAAGAAACTATTCCCAATTATTGAACCGAACTGCTCCGACTCAGGGAACTTCGACAACGTTCTTGAATTCCTGATCATGAACGGCAGATCAATCCCTGAAGCTTTGATGATGATGGTGCCGGAAGCTTGGCAACAACACCAAAACATGTCGGAGCAAAAAAGAGCGTTCTACGAATATCACTCCTGCCTCATTGAACCTTGGGATGGACCCGCTTCAATGGCCTTCTCAGATGGGCGCTGCATCGGGGCTATTCTTGATAGAAATGGGCTCAGGCCATCCCGGTTTTATATCACGAAGGACGACAGGTGCATCATGGCCTCTGAGGTTGGCGTAGTTAGAGAACCGGCTGAAAACATACTGCGTAAGGGACGCCTTCAACCCGGGCGGATCTTCTTGATCGATTTTGATCAAGGGCGAATGATCTCCGACCATGAGCTAAAAGAGAGGATTGTGAGCAAGGAGCCCTACGAAACATGGCTCGCAAAAAACCGACTAGAGCTATCTGAAATTCCTAGCACCTCAACTTCGACACTTGAGCACGATCTTACCGCCTTACAGCAGTCTTTCGGGTATACGCAGGAGACCATGGAGTTTATGTTAAACCCGATGGTCAAGGAACTGAGAGATCCACTCGGTTCTATGGGTAACGATGCAGCGCTGGCTATCATGTCCGATAAGCCGCGAATGCTTTATGACTACTTCAAACAGCGCTTCGCTCAAGTTACCAACCCTCCAATCGATTCAATTCGGGAGGAGGTAATCATGTCGTTGGAGTGTTACATCGGGCCTGAGGGAAATTTTCTTGAGCCCAAACCCGAACACTCAAATCGACTGAAAATCATGCATCCCCTCCTAGATAACGAAGAAACGGCGGGGCTAATCAGTCTGGATTTCCGAGGCTGGAAGTCCAAGGTGATCGACATCACTTTTGACGTCGACGAGAAATCAAATGCAAGTAATAACCTAATCAGCGCGCTGGATCGAATTAATCAACAAGTAGAGAGCGCAATTGAAGAAGGATATAGCCTGGCGGTTCTGTCTGATAGGAACGTAGGGGCAAATAGCGCAGCGATTAGTTCTCTTTTTGCCATCGGAAGTGTTCATCACCATTTGGTAAGCAAGCATCTCCGGAACCAAATTGGACTGGTATTGGAGACTGGCGAGGCAAGGGAAGTTCATCATTTTTGCCTGCTCGTTGGTTTCGGTGCCGACGCAATTAATCCATATCTGGCGTTAGAAACCCTCGAACAGAGCCGGATCGCTGGAGAATTCGGCAGCATACCAGAGATTACCTCGCGAGAAGACGTTGTTACGAGATATAAAAAAGCCGTTGGAAAAGGGATGCTCAAGGTCATGGCGAAGATGGGAATATCCACCTTGCACTCTTATAAGGGCGCACAAATATTCGAGGCCGTTGGTTTGAGCTCAGAGGTTATAGAACTAGCGTTCAAAGGAACGGCCAGCAGAGTAGAAGGACTGACTCTGCATGCGTTGGCTGAGGAAATGACTCGTCGCCACTTGCAGGGCTTCCCGCAAAGAGGAAACGAGATGATCGGCGTTTTGCCCAACCATGGAGACTTCCATTGGAGAAGGAATGGCGATACTCACATGTGGGAGCCAAAATCTGTTGCTTCTCTTCAGGTTGCTGCTCGCACAAACAGTCAAGAAAGTTACGAAACGTTCGCAAAACAAATTAACGAAGAAAATACTAAGAGGTCAACGCTACGCGGTCTTCTAGACTTTAGTTTCTCAGAAAACCCGGTCCCTCTGGAGGAAGTCGAGGCTGAAAAGGATATTGTCAAGCGTTTCGCCACGGGGGCAATGAGCTTTGGTTCAATCAGTGCAGAGGCTCATGAGTCGCTTGCTATAGCCATGAACAGACTTGGCGGAAAATCAAATACGGGAGAGGGGGGAGAGGACGCCAAACGATTCATTCCACTCTCAAATGGCGACTCGAAAAGATCAGCTATAAAGCAAGTCGCGAGTGGTAGATTCGGCGTTACCATCAATTATTTGACCAACGCCGACGAACTACAAATTAAAATCATCCAAGGAGCAAAGCCTGGGGAAGGCGGCGAGCTCCCCGGCGGAAAGGTCGACGACTATATTGCAAGCTTACGCCATTCGACGCCGGGCGTCGGTTTAATCAGCCCGCCGCCGCATCACGATATCTATTCCATTGAGGATATGGCTCAGCTGATTCACGACCTAAAAAACGCGAATCGAAGTGCACGCATTAGCGTGAAGTTAGGTGCTGAAGTTGGAGTTGGTACGGTTGCAGCCGGTGTCACGAAGGCTAGAGCGGACCACATCGTCATCGCTGGGGACTCTGGCGGAACAGGGGCCTCGCCTCTGACGTCAATAAAGCATGCCGGGCTGCCGTGGGAACTAGGCATTGCGGAGACCCATCAAACTCTCGTTATGAACAATCTTCGATCCCGTGTGGTACTGCAGACGGACGGGCAAATAAAGACGGGCAGGGACGTAGCGATAGCCGCGATACTTGGGGCAGAGGAGTTTGGATTTGCCACAGCCCCCCTGATTGCGATGGGGTGCATCATGATGCGCAAATGTCACCTCAATACCTGTCCTGTCGGAATCGCAACCCAAGACCCCGAGCTTCGCAAGAAGTTCACTGGCAGTCCCGAACATGTAGTCAACTATTTATTCATGGTCGCTTCAGAACTCCGAGAAATAATGTCCAAATTAGGAATTCGGACAATCAATGAGATGATCGGAGCAGTCGAGCTATTAAACGTTAAACCCGCCGTGAATCATTGGAAAGCAAAGGGCCTCGACCTATCACCATTGCTGACGAAAGCGAAAGAACCAAGGAAATTCTTAGGCTCGTATCAAATACACGAACAAGACCACGAATTAGAGAAGGCTTTGGATAACGAGCTTATAAAGCTGGCATTACCAGCGCTGAAAAAGGGAGAAAAAGTCCGCGCCGAGTTACCAATCATCAATACCAATCGAGTTGTCGGCGCCATGCTCTCTAACGAAATCATTAAACAAGTTGGTCCGGAGATGCTCCCGGATGAGACGATTCAGTTCAAGTTCAGCGGGAGTGCAGGACAAAGCTTCGGTTGTTGGCTCGCCAAAGGTATCGAGTTGACCGTTGAGGGCGATGCCAATGACTATACCGGCAAGGGCCTATCAGGCGGCCGCGTCATTGTCTTTCCCCCTGCGGAGAGCACGTTCCTAGCAGAGGAAAATATTGTGGTAGGTAATGTGGCGCTTTATGGCGCCACATCGGGACAGGCCTTTTTCAGGGGAATCGCTGCTGAGCGCTTCTGTGTTAGAAATAGTGGTGCCAGCGCTGTGGTTGAGGGAGTCGGAGATCATGGATGTGAGTACATGACCGGAGGACGCGTGGTCGTCTTGGGAGAAACGGGAAGAAACTTCGCCGCTGGAATGAGCGGCGGCATAGCTTATATTTGGGATCAAAAGAATAACTTCGAGATGAATTGCAACCTGGAAATGGTAGACCTAGAAAAAGTCGACTCTGAAGAGAGCGAGATGGAGTTAAAAGATCTTATCCAAATGCACGCATCAAAGACGGGCTCCACTAGAGCAACTGAGATCTTAGAAAACTGGGATGAAGAAAAAGAGAGCTTTATAAAAGTCATGCCTCGCGACTATAAGAGAGCGCTACAGGCCAAAGCCGCTCATCGGAAAAGCGCCGCCTGAAGGTTGGATGAAATGAACGTAAACCTTAGGACACATCACAATGGGTAAGGCGACAGGCTTCATAGAATTTCCAAGAGAAGCGGCCCCTTATCGCCCGCCGGAAGAGAGATTACTCGACTTCAACGAAATTTACGTTGGTCATGATACACAGCGACTTTCGACGCAAGGCGCAAGGTGTATGAATTGCGGGGTTCCTTTCTGTCAATCAGAGGAAGGCTGCCCGATACACAATCTAATCCCAGAATGGAATGATTTGATTTACAACGATCAATGGCACGACGCGTTAGTAAGATTAGAAGAAACCAACAATTTTCCAGAGTTCACAGGCAGGGTCTGCCCAGCACCTTGCGAAGGAGCCTGCGTGCTTGGCATTACCGACCCAGCAGTGACGATCAAGAACATCGAGATGGCTATTATTGATCGCGGATTCGAGGAAGGTTGGGTTCAGCCAAAAACCCCACTATCAAGAACAGGAAAAAAAATCGCAATCGTAGGGTCAGGCCCAACGGGGCTAGCAGCGGCGGAGCAACTGAATAAGGCAGGGCACACGATCACGGTATTTGAACGCTCTGACCGCATCGGAGGACTGCTAATGTATGGCATCCCCAACATGAAGCTATCCAAAGAAGAGGTAGTAGGTCGCCGACTAGACCTCATGAAAAAAGCTGGTATCTCCTTTGAAACAAATTCTCATATTGGTGATGGTGAAGATGGTTCCCAAGATGTGAAACTGCTGAAAACTGGCTTCGACGCGGTGCTGCTTGCCACTGGCGCAACAGTCCCCCGAGACCTGCCGATATTGGGTCGAGATTTAAAAGGAATCCATTTTGCAATGGATTTTCTTACACAAAACACCAAAAGCCTCCTTGATTCTGGACACGAAGATAAAAACTTCATATCAGCAAAAGATAAAGATGTAATCGTTATTGGCGGGGGCGATACCGGCACCGATTGCATTGGTACCTCCTTGCGCCACGGCTGCCGCTCGTTGGTAAATTTTGAATTATTCCCCCAACCTCCCAGCGAGAGAGCCGAAAATAATCCTTGGCCGACTTGGCCGAAAATTTTCCGCACCGACTATGGCCATGAAGAGGCAAGCTACAGGGACGGAACCGATCCTCGCCGCTTCTCAATATCATCGCTGAACTTTGAGGGGACAAACGATGGAAATTTGCGAGCGGTTCGAACGATCGATGTCGTAATGGAATCCGGCAAAATAAAGGAAGTCCCTGGATCAGAAAAAGAATGGCCAGCAGATCTCGTTTTTCTGGCTATGGGTTTTCTCGGACCTGAGCACATTGTCAGCGACAGACTTGAGCTTGACTACGATGAAAGATCAAACTATCGGGCCGAATATGGCTGCTACAAGACTAATATCAACGGAGTCTTCGCAGCTGGCGATTGTAGAAGGGGGCAGTCCTTAGTGGTGAGGGCTATAAATGAAGGCCGCCAGGCTGCGCGGGAGATTGACATTTTTATAATGGGCAACTCAGAGCTTCCATAGGGCCTAGAGAAAAGATTGTACCTCTTCAGCTATACGGTCGTTCCCGACCTTTTGCTTTGTAAGCACATCCCCGAAACCCTTTGTCAGAACGAAATTCATCTCTCCTTCTACAGTTTTCTTATCCATACCCATCGCCTCTATCAGTTCATTAGCGCTGATACTTGGACTAGTCTCTCCTCTCGCCGCCACTGGCAGATTAAACTCCTTCAAAAGATCAAATAACCTCTGCTCTTGCTCCCTGGGGAACCCAAGTTCCTTGTTAGAAACACGTGCCGCCATCAACATGCCTATCGATATGGCTTCCCCATGTAACCACTCACTATATCTCCCTAACAATTCTAAAGCGTGGCCAAACGTATGGCCGAAGTTCAAAACCGCGCGCAGACCTGCTTCCTTTTCATCCCTAGCTACTATATTCGCCTTAATCTCACAGCATCTCTTGATAATTGTTTCCAGAACTTGCGGACTTCTTGACCTTATTGAAGCAGCGTTTGTTTCTAAGAAACTAAAAAATGATTCACCTTCTATAACGGCATATTTAACGACTTCAGCAAGACCTGCAGCAAACTGTCTATCTGGGAGCGAACTCAATACATGACTGTCGGCAATGACGAGTTTTGGTTGATAAAAGGACCCAACCATATTCTTTCCATCTGAATGATTGATCCCCGTTTTGCCCCCAACCGACGAATCTACTTGAGCAAGGAGTGTGGTTGGCACCTGTACAAACGGAACACCCCTTTGATAGGTTGCCGCTGCAAAACCGACCAAATCACCGACAACACCTCCCCCAAGAGCAATAAGTGTGCACGACCTATTTTTCCGCTTTCTGATTAAGAAATTCATGATCTTTTCGTAACTCGATATATTTTTGTGCATTTCGCCATCGGGCAAGATAAAAGTATCGACCTCATAAGCGGACAAAGCGTCAAGTAACAGGTCGGAGTATAGAGGTGCGACGATTTCGTTTGAGATTAGTGCTAATTGATTACTTTCCAGAGAAGGAGACAAATGCGTTCTCAACCAGTCCGAGTCACCTAAAGCCCCATGCCTTATCAAAATTGGATAACTACTACCCGGTATATCTACCTGAACCTTTTCCATCTTATCTCACAAGATTAATGCTGGTCGTCAATTGCTCATTCCACCTATTACCTCTCAATAAAGTCGATAATGTTATTCACAGTTTTTTCTGTACCAAGGTCGGCTACGTCTAAGGTCAGATCAGCCAATCCTGAATAATATGGAGTCCGCTCAGACAGAAGTCGAGAGATAGTTCCTGCACGATCGGACCCCTGCAAAAGCGGTCTGCTTTTGTCATGCTCAGTTCGTGACAAAATGAGCTCGACTGAGCCGCTTAGAAAAACCACACAGCCAAAATCAGATAAGATACGCCTGTTTCCTTCACTGACAACAGCTCCACCTCCGGTCGCGAGGACGATATTTTCCCCTAAACATATCTTTGCTATCGCCTCCGATTCTCTCCTGCGAAATCCAGCCTCTCCCTCTACATCGAAAATCCACGATATCGAGGCCCCACAGTTGAGTTCAATCTCTTTATCGGAGTCAAAAAAATCTTTCTTCAAGGCGATAGAAAGATTTCTGCCCACCGTCGATTTCCCGACCCCCATCATACCAATAAGAACGACGTTCTTCTCTGGGCTCAAAAAAATATCCTCAAAAAACAAAGAGCAATAAACCAAAGGTTTAAAACTTTTCTTACTACTATCAATCGGTAAACTGTTCGCAATTTACTTCAGTTTAGTTACAACGAACTCACCCTTACTCTATGAGAAGAAAACCGATATTACTTATTTGTCTATTGTGCTTGGTGGCGAGCACTTGTGCTATATCGATTTCAATTATCGGAGTTGGGCTTTATTTAGACCCCCAAACCCCAGCAGCGGAGACCTATAGAAACGTCAAGCTGCAGAAGCCACTACAAATATACTCGTCTGACAAGAAGCTTTTGGCTGAATTTGGTGAGAGGCGGCTAATACCTCTTGAACTTGATGAGGTTCCCGAGGACTTTATAGCCGCCGTATTGAATACGGAAGACAAACGGTTCTATGAGCATAGCGGCATAGATTTCATCTCACTCGCTAACGACAGCTTCGGTTTGATTCTAAGTATGCTGGGGCTTAACGATACCATCAGTGGAGCAAGCACCATTACGATGCAGCTTGCTCGAAATGTGTCCTTCACACTCGAGAGACGCTTTCTGCGGAAATTCAAAGAAATGCTGTTAGCGCTAAAGATAGAAGAAGAACTTACGAAGCAGGAAATCCTGGAGCTTTATATCAACTTGGTCCCTTTTGGCAAGCGTGCATATGGTGCTCAAGCTGCAGCCGTCACTTACTATGGGAAGAATCTGAGCGAATTAAACCTGGCGCAACTAGCTATGCTCGCCGGAATACCCCAAAGACCGGAGGCTGGAAACCCTATAAATGGGCCGACTTGGGCATTAAATAGAAGAAATATTGTTCTATCCAGAATGTTGTCCCAGAACTCGATAACACGGCAAGAGTTTGAAGCAGCAAAATCCCAACCTATTTCGGCAGGAGTATATGCTCGACCATTAGACCTACCAAGTCCATACGTGGCCGAATGGGTTCGCCAACAGGCATATGGAATAGCAGAAGACCTTTATACGGGCGGTTATCGAATAGAGACTACGATTGACAGTAACTTGCAAGGTGAGGCCATCCGTGCGCTTCGCAAAGGACTTATAAAATACGACAAAAACCATGGCTACCGAGGAGCTGAGGAGCAACTTACTGGGTCACTGTTTGAAGAAATAAACTCTTTTAGTAGCTTGTTTAGACAGAACGAATCAATAATCCCTTTGTCATTAGTGGTACCGGAAGGACTTGGTGAAAGG
Source organism: uncultured Gammaproteobacteria bacterium (assembly GCA_913051785.1). Lineage (GTDB taxonomy): Bacteria > Pseudomonadota > Gammaproteobacteria > Pseudomonadales > Azotimanducaceae > UBA4421. Next base: position 24,825 of record CAJXCK010000007.1, on the reverse strand, counting down.
GCGCTCTCGGGAAAACTCATTGCAGGAGGGCTGCATCCTGGTGTAGTCATGCATAGTGGTGGAGAGTCCGCATTAGTCCTAATGCAGGACAATCAGCTATATTTCGTTGAGCTAAAAGACTCCAAATGGGCTCGAAAATACCTTGATGTTGATAACAGAGGCCCTGTTCCGAAAAGATTTTCAGATCTAGTATCGACCGGTGATATTGTCAGGCTGAAAAAAGGCAATAAAAACCAGTGGTTGTTTAGTCAGAGACCTGAGATACAGGGCGCAATCGTTGCACTAGACCCCTCTAATGGTGCGATAAAGGCTTTGGTAGGCGGATTCGATTTTAATCAAAACCAGTACAACCATGCGGTGCAATCGGCAAGGCAGCCTGGGTCAGGGTTTAAACCATTTATTTACTCTGCCGCCATTGATAACGATATCAGTGCCTCTCAAATCTTTATGGACGCACCCTTAGTTTTCGAGGATCGCCTTCTCGAATCAGATTATCGACCAGAAAATGACAATAATCGTTACAACGGACCAACTAGGCTGAGAGAAGCCTTATTCAAGTCAATTAACCTTGTTTCCATTCGCGTACTTCTAGAAGTAGGAGCTGGAAAAGTTCTAAACCACGTAGATAAATTCGGGTTTAGCAGTGAGAACTTCCCACGGAACACTCAGCTTGCCATAGGAGGCGGTACTATGGGAGTGGCTCCAATTGATATGGCTAGGGCTTATGCGGTAATTGCAAACGGTGGTTTCCTGGTTCAACCACGAATCATTGATGAAGTGACAGATCAGGATGGAAACGTCGTGTTTTTATCAGAAAGGTCAGAAATCTTTTTAAACCCGCCCTCACAAAATAGCAACGATCCGATGGAAAACGGTGAGCCCAATCCCTTTTACCCCATAAGCCAACCTGCTCCGCAGGTAATTGACGAAAGAAACAGTTTTATCATCGACTCGATGCTCAAGGACGTAATACAAAAAGGCACGGGGCGTAGAGCTCGATCATTAAAGAGGAGCGATCTGGCTGGTAAAACTGGAACTACTGATGATGCCCAAGATACTTGGTTTAACGGATATAACTCAGAAATAGTCGCAAGCGTCTGGGTTGGGTTCAGCGATCAAGCTCCACTCGGCAAAAATGCCTACGGCTCGAACATACCACTGCCAATTTGGATCGACTTCATGGAAGAAGCGTTAAAGGACGTCCCCGAGAAAGACCGATCTATACCAGCAGGCATCAAAAGAATTTACATAGATTCTAGGACCGGACAGCCAACTATACCAAATGACACTACAGGAGCCTTCGAGTATTTCCTGTCGGAAAATGCACCGAGCCTTACAAATAAAGCCATGGGCTCAAACTCCGATTCAGTTATCAAGGCGGTAGACGTCTTCTAACCAAATTACTTCACTATTTTTAAGATGTCACCGGCTCGAGGCTGGCCATTAGGGAAAAACCCATTAATTACCCGCAAAGTTTCAGCGGCATTACTCGTCAAAGGAGAGAATTTTGCCAACTGTTCGAATGTGTCGCCAGGTTGTGCGAAAGCAAGCTCTAATCGCTGCTGGTTGATCAAACGGCTATCTTCGCCACTCATGCTTTTAATAGACAGTAAAATGGAAAGGAAGAGCTGCTTAAAATCTTCCAGGTCTTGGTTACCCCGCTGCTTTGCATCAAAAACAAAAACATCCCGATCTTTGAAAACAACGGCCATAAGGCGAGCAGACAGGTTAGGGTCACTGTTTTCAATTTCCCCCAAGTAACCCTGATAAGTGCCAATTTCAAGCATTTCGCCAGAAACGACGTCATCTCGCCCTAAGGTTTCTTTTATATACTCTTCTGGGGTTTGATTCTCTGTCGGCAAGGCGCTTCTGCCTATTGTCACAGTCCTAGCCCCCTGAGTATCCTCGAGCATTATCTGTCTCGCACCCGACCGAACTGTCCAGTCGTCTGGCAATGAAAACTTTAACCTCAAATTAGTGTGGTAGTAGGTTCCTTCGGTCAAGATCCCTGTCGAGCTGCCATCGCCAAAGACAAGCCCATCTAGCATAGATAGGTAGTCTCGCAAGTATTCCGCGCCGTTTTCTTGGGCTTCGCGCTCTTTGTTACCTAATGAATGCAACCGCTTTCTGTGGGCAGGGTGGCTTCCAAGTAGACCATGGTAAATCGTTGGCCTGTTCATCACTTTTTTTTGGAAAGAATCATGGTCTTGGAGAACCATGATTGCATTTAAAGCGGCCAACGGATCGTATCCGGCCTTATTTAATAAACTCGCGCCAAACTGATCCGCTTCGAGTTCGTATTGACGACCGTAGCTCGCGATCGATGCGCCGGCAAGCGAATTGGCAAGGGTAATTGTCGAACCTGAACCGGTTGCTAGAGCACCAAGAAGCCCCAATGCAGTCCCTAATCTTTTGTTGCTTACAGATCGCTTTGAGTGTTTTCCTACAACATGGCCGATCTCGTGGCCAAGAACCGCAGCCAACTCATCTTCGGTTGATAAGAAAGACAGAATGCCTCTCGTTACAAAAATATAGGCGTCAGGAGTTGCCCAGGCATTAACCAGTGACTGATCTACAACGGTGAATGTATAAGTTTGTTCCACCCCTTCGATTGAATCTAGCAACCTCTCCCCGAGTTCTGAAACATAGGCCTGCCATTCGAGGTCCGGATAGATTAAGTCTTTCTCGAGGAGTTCATTGTAAATTTCAGCTCCGGGTCCCGCCCGCAGAGATGACGGCAAAAAGCTTATCAATAGCAGGACCGTTAAAAGCCTTCTTACCTTCAAAATACCAAGGCGCCTTGTGATGTATCTCGGGGAGCAGAATCATAGCAAAAAGGGGTTGTAAGGGAAGATTTTTGAAAAATTATAGAGGTAACTATTAACGCTAGTCCGCAAGGCCTAGAATAAAACTATGACTGTAACTCCGGTAATAAAAGTAGCCGTGCCGAGACCGATTTACTCGACATACGAATATTCAATCCATCCCGCACAAGAAACTCCATGCATTGGAGGCAGAGTCGCTGTTCCGTTTGGAAAGTCTAGAGAAGAAATCGGAATTTGTATTCAGACGCGAATAATGTCCAAACGAACCGACCTGAAAAGCATTAGTAAAATTCTAGATACTGAGCCAGTCATATCTCCCAATATGATGAACTTCGCCCATTGGATCAGTCAGTATTATATTTATCCTCTTGGAGAGGTGCTGTTTTCGATGCTTCCCTCATTTTTAAGAAAAGGGAAACCGCTTCGACTGTCCGATTCAAATCGCTGGGAACTGAAGGATCTTAGCTTCGAAAATAAAAGAGCCCAGTCGCAGACTAATTTATTCTTTTATCTTAAAGAAAACCCTGGCGCATCAACTGAAACGTTGGTGCAAGAGGGGTTTAGTAGAGCGACTATAAAAACTCTTGAGCGGAAAGGCATAATTTGTCAGGCAGCGACGAAGACGGATTATTTGAGCCAAATAGTTCAGCCTAAACCTACGCAAGAGCAAAAATTAGCGATTGACAACATCTGCTCTTATTTAGGTACTCATCAAACTTTTTTACTGGAAGGAATTACTGGTAGCGGAAAGACAGAGGTATATTTACAGACAATAGAGCGCGCCATCTCCAAAAATAATGGTCAAGCTCTCGTCTTGGTCCCAGAAATCAATCTTACCCCTCAAAACCTGCAAAGATTTAGAGATAGGTTCGGCGACTGCGGAATCTTGCATTCTTCATTACCCCCAAAGCAAAAGCTAGATGAGTGGATCAAGTGCAAACACGGTGTTTCGCGAGTTGTATTAGGAACGCGATCATCAATTCTTGCTCCATTCGCAAATTTAAGTCTCATCATTGTCGATGAGGAGCATGATACCTCTTATAAACAAAGTGAGGGGCTCAAGTATTCAGCTAGGGACTTGGCCGTAAAACGCTCCAAAGACCTTGGTATACCTCTCGTATTGGGTTCAGCAACGCCATCCCTAGAATCTATTCAGAATCAGAAACTGGGTCGATACATATTGCTATCCATCAAGAGTCGATTTGGGCCAGCTAACTTGCCCAAAATCGAGGTATTGGATATGCGCGAAGAGAATCAAATAGACGGCCTATCACATTCTCTGATCAAGGCGATAAGAGGTTGTATCGAAAAAAGACAACAAGCTTTGCTGTACATAAATCGCAGAGGCTTTTCACCTTCCGTGATTTGCAAAAACTGTGGATATCAATTTCAGTGCGCGGATTGTGATGCCAAGCTAATACTCCATCATTCGCCAAAACAACTTGCATGTCACTCTTGCGAGAGGACTTACTCAGCTCCGACAGAATGCATCCGGTGCAATTCTAACAAGCTGATTCCCTTGGGTGCGGGGACACAAAGAATAGAGCTTGCGATCGAGAGAATGTTCTCCGACACAGGTGTCCTCAGAATCGATCGAGATTCTTCTAAGTCACTGAAGTCTTTGTCAACTTTGTTAGGGGCGATCGAAGAAGACAAGCCACTCGTATTGATTGGTACGCAGATGCTAGCAAAGGGCCACCATTTTCCCTCAGTTACACTAGTTGGCATAATTAATGCTGATGCAGGGATGTTAAGCCCAGACTTTAAAGCTCCTGAGCGGACTGCACAAACACTAGTGCAGGTCTCTGGCCGAGCAGGAAGGGGAAAGACCCCAGGCAAGGTTCTCATACAAACTTATCAACCGAACAACCCAAATCTGCGCCTTCTAGTCGAGAAAGGTTATTCAAATTTTGCTGAACAGGAATTGGCCACTCGATCGCAATCAAAGCTTCCACCCTTTAGGCGGTTAGCCATCATACGATCAGAATCTTCAGACCATAAAGCTGCACATAGATTTCTTGAGCGCTACCGAGACAAAATCCTCTCGACCAGCCCTGAAGAAAAGAAGAGCCTAGAGATTTTCGGACCGCTAAAAGCACCTCTTGGTAAGATAGAAAACCGATACCGGTTTCAGTTAATTGTGCTGGCGGACAGCGCTCAAGAGTTGCGTGATTCCCTTTGGCAATGGGTGCCATCAACATCTCAAAGGAATATTAAGTGGACAATCGACATAGATCCTAACGATGCTGTGTGATCAATAACTGGATGCAGTGTTATTATGTTAAAAAACCAGGAATCTAGAGATGCCTAGAGACTTCGCCAAGCAGGCTGGGACGAAAAAAATAAAGCAAAAACCCGCCGTAAAAAGGAAGAAAAACTCCCGTACAGAAACCAAAAGGCTAAGAGACTTTTTCTGGGGAAGTTGTTTCGGAGTTTTCTTATCCGTCTTTGGCTTCTATTTTGTCGGAACAACTGCCCCTAAGAATCTAATCGATCTAGTAGCCCAAAAAGGCACATCCGCGCCAGAGATCATGTACGAGAATGATAGTTTCGAATTCGACAAAAAACTAAAATCAAGCGAGATAAAAGGGGATGCTGGTGTTTACAAATCGCCTGAGGCAGAGATGCAGCTTTTTCAGACATACAGGATCCAAGCTGCCTCTTTATCAGAGAAGGGAAAAGCTGATCAACTCAGAGCTGAGCTTTTACTCGCTGGTATGGAGGCGACCACTAAGCATTCTAAAATAAACGGAGAAAACTGGTATCGAGTCTTGATTGGGCCTTTCGACCGGAAAGTTGAAGCTGATAGGGCTATGACAAAACTAAGAGAGAAAAACCTCGCAGCCATCCTTTTGAAAGAGAAAAAAACGAACTGAGCCAACAAACAAAGTTATTTGAGAATAAGCAAAATGAATTCTTTTCATGGAACAACAATCCTAAGTGTTAGAACGGAAACAGGACTTGCAATGGGCGGAGACGGACAGGTTACTCTGGGCGATGCGATCATGAAAGCAAATACGGTCAAAGTTCGCACACTATTTAATGAAAAAGTGCTGGCCGGCTTTGCAGGGAGCACGGCGGACGCCTTCACACTTTTTGAGAAATTTGAAAATTTCCTCGAAAAGAACGACGGCAAATTAGCTCGAGCAGCGGTCGAATTAGCAAAAGAGTGGAGAAAAGACAGAGCTTTACGGCGACTAGAAGCGATGATGATCGTAGCAGATAAAGATGAGACTTTGCTCCTGAGCGGCAGCGGAGACGTTATCGAGCCTGGCGAAAATGCAATCGCTATAGGATCCGGCGCTGGCTACGCGCGATCGGCTGCAAACGCTCTTATTAATGAAACTCAACTTGGTGCAGCCGAAATTGTGGAAAAATCAATGAAAATCGCTGCTAGCATCTGCATCTATACTAATGAAAATTTCACTATTAAAACTCTCTCATAAGCAGAGCAGCAAATGATTCCGATACCAGAAACCAATGGTTTTATAGAAATTCTAAAGCCCCAACAAATCGTTGAGGAATTAGACAAGCACATTATTGGACAAAGATCGGCAAAAGTAGCGCTAGCTATTGCTCTAAGAAACCGCTGGCGCAGAATGCAACTTTCGGAGGAGATGCAGGCAGAAATTCAACCTAAAAACATACTGATGATTGGCCCGACAGGTGTAGGTAAAACCGAACTTGCCCGAAAACTGGCAAAATTAGCGAAAGCTCCATTTATCAAGGTAGACGCAACCAAATTCACTGAAGTGGGCTATGTCGGAAGAGACGTCGAGTCAATTGTGCGTGATCTAGTGGAGGCAGCTTTCAGGCTAGTTCGTGCAGAAAAAGTTCGTGAGGCGGATGCCTTAATTATAGAACTCGCTGAGGAAAGAATTCTCGATGCTCTTATACCCGGTTCACAAGCTATGGAGCAGGGCGAAGGACAAGAATCGTCAAGCAGGCAAGTTTTCAGGAAGAAGCTGCGAGAGGGCGCTCTAGACGAAAAAGAAATTGAGGTCGAATTGAGCAACACTGCCTTAGGAGTTGAAATTATGGCTCCACCGGGGCTGGAGGAAATGACCAGCCAACTACAACAAATGTTTAGCTCCACCAACTTCGGTAAACCAAGGAAGGCAAAAATGAGCGTTGCCAGAGCTTTTGAGAAAATAAAGGACGAAGAGGCAACAAAACTTTTAGACGAAGAGCAGACGAAACAACAAGCTTTAAAAATAACGGAACAAACGGGTATCGTTTTTATCGATGAATTAGATAAAGTCGCACAGTCTAATGAATCGCACAATGCTGGAATTTCTCGGGAAGGGGTACAAAGAGATCTCCTTCCGCTCATCGAAGGTTGCTCTGTGTCAACTAAATATGGGGTGGTTCGAACAGACCATATTTTATTTATTGCATCGGGAGCTTTTCATTTGGCGAAGCCATCCGACCTAGCACCAGAATTGCAGGGCCGGCTTCCAGTCCGTGTTGAGCTTAGCTCTCTTGGAGAACAAGAATTCGAGCGAATCCTTACTGAACCAAAAAACAGCTTGTGTCGGCAATATGAACAGTTGCTCGCCGTTGAGGGTGTGAAAGTCGAATTCAAACCTTGCGGAGTCAAACGAATCGCGGCCCTAGCGCAAGATTTTAACAATCAGATAGAGAATATAGGCGCTCGACGCCTACACACAATAATGGAGAAGCTTCTCGAATCGATCTCATTCGACTGCGTTGAGGAAAACGGGAACGTGTTGGAAATTGACTCGCACTATGTTGACGAGCAACTTGAAGATATATCGAAAAAAGACGATCTTTCACGCTTTATTCTTTGAATGGCTAAAGCACCGACCAAAATTTCATATAGGAAACTTGATAACGCACTCGAAGTTAAGTGGGAAGATAAAGTTTATTCCTTGCCAATCGAGCTTCTTCGGGTCCACTCTCCTTCTGCGGATGTAGGTGGTCGTCATGGCAGCAAAAGAAAACCGCAATCAGGAAAAAAGGACGTGCGAATCAAAGATATAAACCAGACCGGCAATTATGGCATTCGTCTTAATTTTGATGATGGACACGATACCGGAATATTTGTGTGGGAATACCTTTACGACCTCGCTAAAAACCAAGATAAATACTGGCGACAATACTTAAAAGAACTCGAGGATAAAAACGAGTCAAGGCTGCCAAAGCTTGAAGTGAAACACTGGAACCCCCAAAAACCATGAAGGACGACTTAAGTTCTAGTTCGAACGCGGAACCTAACAGCAAAGAAAACAAGGAAGAAAACTGTTCAGAAGAGTTTAGCTTCGGTTTTGAAAAGGTAAGTGCCAGCACGAAGCAAAAACGAGTCAACACAGTATTCACTAATGTCGCTAACGAGTACGACCTAATGAACGACCTGATGTCCCTGGGAACCCACCGATTATTTAAACGCATGTTAATAGAGGTATCGGGCATCAATCCCGGCGACCAAATTCTTGACCTTGCTGGAGGCACTGGTGACGTGGCCGATTTAATTTATCGAACAGTTGGAAATACTGGCCAAATAACCATCGCAGACCCCAATCTACAAATGATTGAGATCGGCAGAGATCGGCTATTAGACGCAGGAGCTTGTAACGTTTCTACATGCGTCTGCGCCGCAGAGGCGCTGCCCTTTCGCGCAAACACATTCGATAAAATTACTTTATCCTTCGGGTTCAGAAATTTTACCGATCAATATCAAGCCTTCAGTGAAATGAGACGAATTCTCCAACCTGGGGGCTCAGTAACAATTCTAGAATTTACGAAGCCCAAAGCTCAGCTTCTCAAGAACTTGTATGCTCAATACCGCAGTTTATGGCCGAAACTAGGGGCGTTTATAACGGGGGACAAGCCGTCATATACTTATCTAAACGACTCGATCGAGGTGCATCTGAGTCAAGAAGCCTTATTAGAAATGTTTCGAGATGCTGGTTTCGTGAATTGTTTTTATACAGATTTGCTTGGCGGAGTCGCCGCCATTCATAAAGGCACCAAACCGATCAGCGATTAATATCTTGGTTCATTTTAAGATGACTGGTTTCAAACTCTTTATCGAAGATCCTATCAATTATCTTCTAGCCACAATCCCAGAGGCTCAAGACCATCTAGAGAAACTAGAAGGACAGCGCATTGGCATTTCCATTCACGAGACGAAAACTACTTTTCAACTTCATTTCCAGGACTTAAACCTGCGTTTAATAGAAAGTTCACCTACAAAGCCAAACGTTATTTTGAGCGGCAAAATTTTAGACATCCTCGAAACACTTATAACTGGTAAAACAACTGGGTCTGTAACGGTTGATGGAAATGAGTCTCTTTTACTGTCAGTTATCACTCTCGTAAGACTTTTGCCGGCGGAATTAATCGAGAGCCTGCCTTTCCTTTTAACAGGGAAGCGTTTTGGTGGCCCTATATCTGCGGGAGAGGAGTTGTCGCGTTTCAGTCGTAAATTTAAAGATCTTTCTATCCAAGGGCTGATGCCTCAAGCCCATAGGGTATTTTTAAACAACCAGAATTCAGATTACTTCTACAGCGAGCTGACTCTTCTTAGAGATCGAATCGATGATATCGCAAGTAGGTTGGAGCATTTGCTTGCCAACCATGGGAGTGAGTAATGAACTTTCGCCAGCGGTTGCTGCTCGCGAGGCTCGGTTCGGCCGCCCTCAAGGCTGGCCTGCATCATCAGATTGACAGCCAAAAATTAGAGACAGCACGCGCAGAATTCTGTTTGAAAATGCTTAAGAGGATATGGGGTGGGGGAAATCCTGGTCGCGGAAAACGCCTGCGACAACAGCTGGAAAATCTGGGCACAACTTATACCAAGCTAGGGCAATTTTTATCGACCAGAGGGGATTTGTTACCAGCTGATATCCTTATTGAACTATCTTTCTTACAGGATAGAGTCACTCCAATACCAGGTTTAGATGCAACATTGGAGATAGAGCGGAGCCTAGGGCAACCACTTGATGAGAATTTTCGTTCCATCGACCGCCAGCCTCTAGCAACCGCCTCCATAGCGCAAATTTACAAAGCACAGTTACTAGATGGGACTGAGGTAATCTTAAAGCTCGTGCGGCCCAACGTCGTTGAGAAAATCAGAAGGGAAATGAACGACCTTCGAGAAATAACTGAATATCTCTGCGAGCGGCACCCGCTTGCCGCTCGCCTAAAGCTCTCTCAGATCGTCCATGATCAGGAGTCTATCATGCTCCGAGAGACGGACATGTTTCGTGAGTCACAAAACCAAATTAACCTAAGGGCGAATTTTCCCAACTCAAACCTATTAAAAGTGCCTCGGGTCTATACAAAATTTACCCGATCCAATCTGATTGTTATGGACCACGCAAACGGAATACCAATTGGCGATATAGAAGCACTGCGGGAAAGAGGGGTAGACTTTAAGATCCTTGCTGAGAAAGGAGTTAAAACCTTTTTCAAACAGGTTTTTGAAGATAATTTCTTTCACGCAGACATGCACGCCGGCAACATTCTCGTCGATATAGCTGATCCAAAGGATCCTAAGTACATCGCACTGGATTGCGCCATTATGGGCAGTTTGACCGATTATGATCGCAGGTATCTAGCACAGAATATTCTGGCTTTCTTTAAGAGGGATTACAGGCGAATAGCCGAGCTACACCTTGATTCCGGCTGGATCCCCTCTCAAACAGACGTTGCCGCCTTCAGCAAAGTGATAGAAGAACTTTGCGATCCAATCTATCAGAGACCACTCGGAGAAATTTCTTTTGCTAACTTTCTAACGGACTTGTTTCGTGCCGCTAATGCCTTTTCCATCGAAATTCAACCTCAGCTAGTTTTGCTTCAAAAAACTTTGCTATACGTCGAAGGTCTTGGTAGGCAGCTTTATCCACAGCTCAACCTCTGGGAAACTGCTCTGCCATTTATGACAACTTGGGCGGAACGTAATCTTGGTCCGGCAGCAGTAGTGGGCGACTTTTTCAAATTGGCTGAAGAATTTTTTTCAGATCCCTTCAAATTTGGGGACTTTATTCGTCAAAATCAACAGGAGCGAATCAAGGCTTCAGTGCAAGCAAGAGAGCTATCAGATTTGAAACGAGCAACTAAAAGAATCATCATCAAACAGAGACGTATGATGTTTTGCGCTTTGCTAATTATCATTATTGCGATCACCATCCTCAAAATTTAGCGGGACACAAGTCAACAGATGACCTTTCTAGAAAAACTAAGCCGCAAGATTAAATCACACAAAGAGAAGGATCCTTCCGACTCATACGTCGCATCTCTAAGAAAAGCTGGCCTAAATAAAATCCTCGAAAAAGTTGGCGAAGAGGCGATCGAGCTTGTTATCGCTGCTAAAGAAGGCGATCAAACTAAAAATAAAAAAGAACTGATCAAGGAGACGGCTGACCTTTGGTTTCATTGTCTAGTGCTACTAGACCAATTTGAGTTGTCGGCTTCGGACGTTCTTAATGAGCTTGAGGCCCGTTCGGGGAAAAGCGGTCATCAGGAAAAGAAAGAACGAGGACCAAAGTGATTCGCTACCAACCCTGATAAATACGAGTTACGATCTACGGAAGGAAAGCTATCCAAAGAGGAGAGAACAAATGATGCCGGGCTTACCAGAATTGCTAATTATTCTCGTCATAGTGCTTTTCATCTTTGGCCCCAAGAGATTAAAAAATATCGCATCGGGGCTAGGTGACGCGATAAAGGGATTTAGGAAGGCGGTGACCGATGAAAAGAAAGAGTCCGACGCTTCGAGCTTTAATAACGTTCTGGATGAAAAAGTAATAGATACCTCGGACCTGGAGTCACAAAGCGAAACCCAGAAGACAGAGAATACCTAGCTCCAGCGGCTGCGATTTGATCAAGAGCAATGTTTCCTGACTTTGGTGGATTGGAGTTGCTTCTTATCTTGGTTGTTTCCCTGTTGGTTCTTGGCCCAGAGAGACTTCCAGAAGCGGCACGATCACTAGCGAAATTTCTCGCAAAGTGGCGTCTCGCTTTTAACAGAATAAAAACGGACATCGAAACCGAGATTGGAATGGAAGACATTCGAAGAGAACTTCACAATGAGGAGGTAATGAGAGAGATCGGCAGGATCGAAGCGGAGGTCTCGGAGATCGACAAATTTGGAAATAATAAAGTGTCTACGGATGAGCACCCAGAAGAGGGCGGCGTCCCAGAAAAAGAAGCGACAAACGAAAGACAAATAAAAAAGTAGGTTCTAGAAAATCTCTATGAAATCTGAAGACCCGGAGAACCTCGCAGAACAACCTTTTCTTGATCACGTTGTCGAACTGCGAAGTCGGCTTATAAAGTCTATCAGTTTCATCTTCGTGATTTTTGTGCCGATTTACTATTTCTCTAATGATCTGTTTGTTGCTGCCTCTGCACCGCTTATGAATCTCATGCCGGACGGTTCTCAAATGATCGCGACCCAAGTGGCCTCACCCTTTCTTGCGCCTTTCAAACTAGCTATTTATGCGGCAATTTTTGCAGGAGTGCCGTATCTTCTTCATCAAATCTGGGCCTTTGTTTCTCCAGGTTTATATCGACACGAACGCAAATTCGCAGTGCCACTTTTGGCGACCAGCTCCGTCTTATTTTATTGCGGTATCGCTTTTTGCTATTTCCTGGTATTCCCATTGATTTTCGCTTTTTTCATCCAAGTAAGTCCCGAGGGGGTAACGATGATGACTGATATAAATCAGTACTTGGATTTCATGATGAAAATGTTTCTGGCGTTTGGATTTGCTTTCGAAATTCCAATCGCTACGTCGCTGCTAGTATCCTCCGGAATAACTACCTCTAAAGCGTTAGCGCAAAAGCGTCCATACTTTATAATTGGTTGCTTTGTACTTGGAATGATGTTGACACCTCCCGATATTATCTCGCAGCTTCTCTTAGCCATCCCAGCTTGGATATTGTTTGAAGTCGGCGTGGCAGTTGCCAAACTGATCGAAAAGAGACAAAGCTAGAGAGTCAAGTATCCCTTTTTCTTTGATGTTCCTTTAACAGCTTTTTACGAACTCTAACCGCTGAAGGAGTTACCTCGACAAATTCATCCTCGTCAATAAATTCAAGGGACTGCTCCAATGACATTTTTACAGGCGCGTTGAGATCTATTGCCTCATCGGACCCTGAAGCCCTTATGTTCGTTAATTTTTTCTCTTTCGCTGGATTTACGGTCAAATCGTTTGACCGACTGTGAAGCCCAACGACCATCCCCTCATAAATAAGATCTCCCGGCTCTACAAACAATCTGCCTCGAGCCTGAAGATTGAATAAGGCATAACCAACTGCCTTAGCATTTGTGTTAGATATCAACACTCCATTTTGTCTTGAGCCCAGATCTTCTTTGATCCTCGGGCCAAAGCCAGCACCAGCAAAAGACATTAGGCCTTCGCCCGATGTAAGAGAAAGAAAAGAACTTCTGAAACCCATGAGCCCTCTACTAGAAACTTTGAAGGTCAATCTCACCCGATCACCTTGCCCTACTTCTATCTCCAGCAACTCACCGCGGCGTTCTGTTAATGACTCTATCACCTTGCCCTGGTGATCGATGCCTATATCTAGGACAACATTCTCAAATGGCTCCTGCCTGACACCTTCTACTTCTCTTTCTATTGCCTTCGGTCGAGAAACGAGGAGCTCGTATCCTTCTCGTCGCATTGTTTCAATTAGAACAGACAAATGCAGCTCACCGCGCCCGGAGACCTCATAGCGATCTGGATCTTCTGTTTCGGCGACACTTAGCGCCACATTATGAAGCGACTCCGTAAAAAGACGCTCTCTAATCTGTCTGCTCGTAAGGTATTTTCCGTCTTTTCCGGCATAGGGCGAGTCATTCACACAGAACATCATTGTTAACGTTGGTTCATCGACGTTTAGGGCTGGCAAAGCCTCAACGGCAGTAACATCACAAAGCGTGTCGGAGATATTTATCCCCTCAATGCCAGTAATACAAACTATATCTCCAGCATGCGCGCTTTCCACTCTGAATCGCTCCAACCCCCTATTGAGATAAAGATTTGCGATTCGCCCGCCCCGTTTGTCGCCTCCTCTTGTGATAAGAGTGATAGGCTTTCCCTTTTCTAGAGTACCTCGTTTGATTAGACCAAGCCCGATAACACCCTCATATTCAGAATAATCTAAAGAACTAATTTGCATTTGAAACGGCGCTTCCAAATCCACGTTTGGGGAGCTTACGTTTTCTATAATTTTATCTAAGAGAGGATCCATATTTGAAGTTATATGCTCGATATCCAAACCAGCGGTACCCTCTATAGCGGAACAAAAAACCACGTCAAAATCTAACTGGTCATCAGTCGCACCCAGGTCGTCAAATAGATCAAAGACCTCTTCAATCACACTGTCTATCCGAATTCCGTCCCTATCAATTTTATTCAGTACCACCAGCGGTTTAAGTCCGTATTCGAAAGCTTTGCTCGTCACGAAACGCGTTTGAGGCATTGGCCCCTCCACCGCGTCCACAACCAGCAAAACAGCGTCTACCATTGATAGTATTCGCTCGACCTCCCCGCCGAAATCCGCGTGGCCAGGTGTATCTACGATATTAATTCTGACTCCGTTATGCTCAATACCCGTATTTTTTGAAAGTATCGTAATGCCTCGCTCTCTCTCGAGGTCATTGCTGTCCATAGCCCGTTGCAGATCTCCCTCCAACGCCCCAGTTTGGGATAAGAGACAATCTACGAGTGTGGTCTTCCCGTGGTCGACGTGCGCCACAATGGCTATATTTCTGATATCGATAATTGTCAAAGTATTTCCCATAAATTCATCTTGCTGCTACGAGACGCATTCTCTAGATAACAGTGCAGCGGTCAAGGTCCATTCGCTTGAAACCAATCACTGGTCCAAAGATTTCTTTCACTGCCTATTAGATAAAAAAATATAGAGTCTAGCCATAGAAGATATCAGCAGGATAAAAGGCGCACATATTTGGGGCGTTTTATCTTAGCTTTCAAAATCATTTTCTATTTTTTAGGATTTTGCATTTTATTAGTGCGTAAAATGGTAGATACTGAGGTAGGCGCTTTAATCAAACACCGAGTGAGACCCCAATATTGAATATTCAACGAGGGGCCAGGGGAAGACGGAGTCATTTGAATTGGCGTTTAGCCGATAAGAGGCGATAAAGAATTTTATGAAAAAGGAGAAGGACATATGAAATCAAAATTAGAATATATATGGCTTGATGGATACTCGCCCACTCAAAGCCTCAGGAGCAAAACTCAAATCAGAGACAATTTCGGCGGTACACTCGACGAATGCCCGATGTGGTCGTTCGATGGCAGCTCTACGCAACAAGCAGATGGCAGCTCCTCAGACTGCTTGCTCAAGCCTGTTGCTATCATTCCCGACCCAGATCGACAAAATGCCTATCTGGTAATGACCGAAGTCCTCAACGCCGATGGCACACCGCACCTCACCAATGGAAGGGCTACGATTGATGACGACGACTCGGACTTCTGGTTCGGCTTCGAACAGGAGTATTTCTTGTGGGACACCGATACGCAATTACCACCAGGATTCCCCCAAAACGGTTATCCAGGGCCACAGGGACCGTATTATTGCTCGGTCGGCGCATCAAATGCTTTTGGCAGAGATTGTGTTGACGAGCACCTCGATCTTTGCCTAGAAGCTGGGATCAACGTCGAAGGCATCAATGGAGAGGTGGCTGCCGGACAATGGGAATATCAGGTATTTGCGAAAGGCGCCGCCGACGCCGGTGACCAAACATGGTTGGCTCGTTATCTCCTGGAGAGAACGGGCGAGAAATATGGCTACGCGATCAACTGGCATCCAAAACCATTCGGCGCGCTGGACTGGAATGGATCCGGGATGCATGCAAATTTCTCTAACGGCCTGATGAGGGAGTCTGGCGAAGAGGCCAACTTTACAAAAATCTGCGAACATTTCGGGAAAAACATTGAGCGTCATATCTCTGTATATGGCGCAGATAATGATAAACGCTTAACAGGTGAGCACGAGACACAATCAATTACTGAGTTTAGTTTTGGCGTGTCTGATAGAGGCGCGTCCATCCGGATACCGGTGGGAACTGTAGAAGACGGATGGAAGGGTCGATTAGAGGACAGGAGGCCAGCATCGAATGCGGACCCTTATAAGGTTGCCGCCGCGATTATCAAAACAACAAAAGAGAGCCTAGCTTAGCACTAGCTGGCACGGCGAGAGCGCTACTTCTTGAAATATAGAAGTGGTGTTCTTCTGGTAAGTGTGCCCGTGCCTCCTTAAAAAACCGTCGCTGATAGCCCTACAGGCTGCGGGTAGAGAGAAGACTGTCGCTAACGATGAAAGAAGTCTGATTTAAATGAACAAAGTCGCAAACTTAGCTGCCCGGAGCCGGCAACCTCGCTCAGCCAGTCATATTCTAGATCAGTTGAGTACCGCTGTAGTCATTCTGGACAATGAGCTCAGTGTAGCTTTGATGAATACCGCTGCGCAAAACCTTTTCAATTGCTCGTTCTCGCAAGCAGCAGGAAAAAGGCTGGAGCAGTTAGCGATCTATCCAGAAGAGGTAAAACAAAATCTAAAGCTTGCTATCCAGAACGAGCAACCTTTCACCGCTCGTGAGATAGAACTCAAGATCCCTGACTCCCAAAGCGAACTGGTAGATATGACAGCGAACCTAGGAAATTTGCCAAAAACTTTAGTCCTCGAGATAAAACCCGTCGGCAGGTTCAGCAATATTGCCCAAGAGAAAACTGATTTCGACAGAAATCAAACTAATCAGATCTTAATCAGAGGGATGGCGCACGAAATAAAAAATCCATTGGGAGGCATAAGAGGGGCTGCTCAACTCATGCAAAAAGCGCTGCCGCATGAATCGGATCTTGCCGATCATACAGAAATAATTATTTCGGAGGTTGATCGGCTCAGAAACCTCGTGGACAGAATGCTCGGTCCGAGCAAAGCCTTGCGAATTGAAGATGTCAACATAACTGAAGTATGTGAGAAAACTATTAGCTTGCTTAATTCAGAATTCGACAGCAGATTATGCTGGGAGCGAGACTACGATCCTAGCCTGCCAGAGATAAATGGCGATCAAGATCAACTGATACAAGCTATCTTAAATATCGCCAAAAATGCATGTGAGGCGTTAATCAACGTTGACGCTCCCAGGATCAAATTCAAATCAAGATTTGTAGGTCAGTTCACGATTGGGGACGTCAGACACCGAGGGGTGTTGCGAGTCGAAATATCTGATAACGGCCCAGGAATTATGAAGAGAGATCTTCAAAGAATCTTCTATCCTATGGTAACAACCAAATCGAGCGGTTCCGGCATCGGCCTCGCAGTGGCGCAATCTATAATCAGTCAGCATAAAGGCTCTCTTAACGTAAAAAGCGAGTTCGGAGCTACCACTTTTTCCATCAACCTTCCGTTGCTGATGGCTGGGGACAAATTACCTAGAGAAAAATCGCGATGAAAAAAACCGTTTGGGTAATTGACGATGACGACTCAATACGATGGGTTTTAGACAAGGCTCTTGGTCAAGCGGGTATACCCATCAAAGCATTTAATAGCGCCGATGAGGCGATGCACCTTTTCCCAAATGAACTACCACTCACCGTATTGAGCGACATCAGAATGCCTGGTTCGAGCGGGCTAGATTTTCTCCAGAAAATACAAGCTGAGTTTCCTCAGATACCAGTGATAATCATGACCGCACATTCTGATCTCGACAGCGCTGTAAATAGTTTTGAACTAGGAGCTTACGAGTACCTGGCGAAACCGTTCGATATTGATGAAGTGGTCAATGTTGTTCAAAGGGCGATTAGCAGCAGATCGGAGTCAGATCCAGAGATCTCTAATCAAATTACTCCTTCCAGCGAAATTTTGGGCTCAGCTCCAGCTATGCAGGAAGTATTCAAGGCCATAGGCAGGCTATCCTCCTCTAGTTTTACGGTTTTGATTAATGGAGAGTCTGGTTCAGGCAAAGAATTGGTAGCTAGAGCTCTGCACACACACGGTCCTAGGAAAAATGAAGTTTTCGTTGCTTTGAACGTAGCCGCGATACCAAAGGAGCTCATCGAAAGCGAGCTCTTTGGCCATGAAAAGGGATCATTTACTGGGGCCACCAGCGCTAGAGTGGGTCGCTTCGAACAAGCCAATCGAGGGACTTTGTTCCTAGATGAAATAGGTGACATGCCAATTTCGGCACAAACTCGTTTGTTAAGGGTTATAGCGGATAACAGTTTCTACAGAGTTGGCGGCCGGGAAAGTGTAAACACCAATGTCAGAATACTTGCTGCAACTCATCAAGATCTTGAGCTTTTGGTCAGACAAGGAAAATTTCGAGAAGACCTCTTTCACAGACTCAACGTTATTCGGATAAATGTGCCTTCTTTATCGGAGAGAAGAGAGGATATTCCTCTACTAGCCGCACACTTCCTAAAAAAACTCGCAGAAGAGTCGGAGGAAGAAAGAAAAATACTGGACAAATCGACTGAAGTCTATTTATGCAACCTCCCCTGGCCGGGCAATGTCCGACAACTAGAAAATCTGTGCCAATGGCTTCACGTAATGTCGAGCTCCACAATTATTCTCGTGGAAGATCTACCTAAAGACCTTATTAAAACTATCAGCAACTCCCAAGGAGATAGCTGGGAATCTAATCTCAGCCTTTGGGCAAACGAAATGCTAGAGAAAACTAACTCGAAACCTTTGCTTGAGATCGCAATGCCCAAATTTGAGAAGGTAATTATAGAAGCAGCCCTTCGTAAGACCAAAGGGAGAAAAAAGGACGCCGCTCAACTTCTGGGATGGGGTAGAAACACCTTAACGAGAAAGCTTCAAGAGATTGGTCTCTCCAAAGATAATGGAGAAGAGCCTTAAAAAGAACACTATGCCAAAGGTGATCCTGTATGAACCTGAGATACCACAAAACACTGGTAATATAATTCGTCTTTGCGCCAATACCGGCGTGACTTTGGACTTAATTAAGCCGCTAGGGTTCTCGATGGAAGAAAAAAAACTTCGTAGAGCAGGGCTTGATTACCACGAACACGCGAAAATCAAAGTTCACAAGGACCTCGCCTCCTGCTTGCCTACGATTCGGCAATGCAGGCTTTTCGCAGTTTCCACAAAAGCCGCCAAAAGATACGACTCCATCTGTTTCGAGCCAGATGATTGCTTTTTATTCGGACCTGAAACTAGAGGCCTTCCGATGGATATTCTTGATAACCACCCCGAGGAAAGGAAGTTGCGGATTCCGATGAGGATATCTCAGCGAAGTTTAAACTTGGCCAATGCGGTTTCCATTGTAGTCTACGAGTGCTTACGACAGCTTGGTTTTAACGGTCTAAAGTAAGCTTCAATGGGTCGTGGCCTCTGGCCCACCTGATTCATTGGGACCGGAACCGGAATTTGCCTTACTCTTCATAGCCTCACTATATAGAGCGTCAAAGTTTATCGGTGCCAACTGCACAGCGGGAAAACCTCCCTTCACCAATAATGAATCTAATGTCTCTCTAAGATACGGGAACAAAACATTAGGACAAACAACTCCCATGATGTTCGACAGTTGGTCTTCGTTCGCGCCTTCAATGCTGAAAATCCCTGCTTGCTTAATCTCTACTAGAAAACCATTCTTTCCATCTTCTAATTTCGACGTAACCGTAGCGCTCAGCACGACCTCATGTACATCTCCCTCTAGCCGCGAACCCCTGGTATTGATATCGACACCGAGTTCAGGGCTCCATTCTCCACGAAATATCTCTGGGCTTGCAGGTGATTCGAAGGATGCGTCCTTCAAATATATTCGCTCAATTTTTAACGATACTGATGCATTCGACAAATTTAAATTACCTTTATTATTTCTTTACTACCGGAAGATTTTGGCCTCTCCATTCTGACATTCCGCCCGTCAGCCTGTAGACGGAGCTAAAACCATTTTTACGAAGAATGACCCCGGCCGGACCTGAATGTTGGCCCATTTTACAAGCGACAATCACAGATTTTGTCTTATCCGTTAATTCGCTGCATCTTGTTTGGAAATCTGAGAACGGGATATTGATCGCGCCGGCTATGTGCCCCTGAGAAAATTCGTTCTTGTCCCTAACGTCCACTACCACGGCTGCTTCTTTGTTCATTAATTCGGTCAACTTCTGAGAGGTTATTCCTTGACCTCCTCGAGATACTTCGTTGCGTATGAAAAGAACTAAGAACACAACGAAAACTGAGACTAAAATCAGGTTTGAATACACAAAGTCGAAAAATTGATCCATCTGCTGCGCCTTAAATTACTTACAAATTCTACACTCAGTTGTTGTATTTTTTTGCCAGGTTTTCATGGACTTTAATCTTTATACTCAGAAAGTGGCATCATTAATGCTAATTTTCTACCTCTTCGGAAAGCAGATTAAAGCAATCCTACTTCGCGAGCGCATGTGCAAACTATAAGAGGCGAAGAACTTTACTTCAAAAAAAGAAGAAAAATACTATCTTTTCCCATTCTCATTGCCGGGATCCTTTTTTTTCATCCTTGTGTGGCGTCAGATAACGAAAAACTGAAAATCGAGCTCGATGAGGTGAATCAGAAACTGATAATCCTCGAATCGTGGCTCACTTCTGCGAGAGCTAACGAATCTAAATTAGAAGAGGATTTAAGGCAATTGAGCTATTCGGTCAATGAGACTAATTCTGCTATCGATGATCTAGATAAGAGAAAAGATAGTCTAAAAGACTCCATTGTAGAAACCTCTAGATCTATCGAAATGCAAAAGAACTCGGCAGAAGAGAACAAACTGAAATTGGTCCAACTTCTGAGGACCATGCAAAAAGTGCAGTCACCAAGCCTTCTCCAAATATTGCTGAAATCAGAGTCCCTAGAGGATTTTTCTTCTCTAATCGAATATCAAAAATATTTTATGAAACATCTAATAAGCCTCAGAGAGAAATATAAGCTGGCCCTAAATGACCTAAAAGAAAAAGAAGCTCTCTTAACTGAACAAAAAAAAGTTCTGCAAGACAACGCTAAAATCTTGAGCGAGGAAAGACGCAAATTAGAGACACTTTATGACAAACGCGAACAATCGATTAATGCTTTAAAAGAACAGCGATCATCAGAGATTACCAAGAGAGAAAATCTACTCGCTGACCAAGAGAGATTAGTGGATCTCATAAAAAGGCTAGACAGCCTAGCCAGCGGCTCTAAGGAACAAGGCTTCGACAAAGCAAAAGGGGCTCTTGATCAACCCATATTCCAAATCCCTGGTCCTCCCAAAAGACTTCCGATATCTTTTCAAAACGATTTGTTCTCCAAAGGACTGTTCGTTCATGGCGCCAAAGATGCCGAGGTCAGAAGCATTTACGATGGCACGGTAGTTTTTTCCGATTGGCTTCGGGGCTATGGATTAATGATCCTAGTAGATCATGGGGGAGGATATCTTTCGTTATATGCCAACACGGATCAACTCTTGAGGCAGCCCTTCGAACGAGTAGAATCGGGAGAGGTTATAGCTATTGCTGGCAGTACCGCTGGACGATCTACTTACGGAATCTACTTCGAAATCAGAAAAGGTGGCTTACCGATTGATCTATCCGGCTGGTTCGCAGACTAAAAATAATCATGCCGTCTTATTCGAGTCTAACAGCGCCTGGCCCTCGGTAACAGAAAGTTCACGCTCATAAAGTGCTCTCCCAGAGATGACACCAAACAAATTCTCTGGCTCGTCTCGGAAGGACTCTTTCAAGACTCGTAAATCGTCGATCGACTTTACACCTCCCGATGCGATAACAGGAACACCTGACAGAGATACAACCCTTTTGGTTAAATCAGAGTTGATGCCTTTCATCATTCCGTCTCTTGTAATATCAGTATAAACAATGGCCTGTATTGGCCAGTTTTTTATCCTAGAAAGGTATTGGGCTATGGAAATCCCGGCATCCGTGACCCAGCCTTCAGTCGCTATCTGCTCACCTCGAGCGTCCAAGCCCAAAATAATCCGTCCCGGGTAATCTTTTACGAGGGCCTCGAAGAACGTCATGTCAGCTACCGCCTTTGTACCTATTATCAAAGAGGAAACCCCCGCATCTAAATACGCTTCGGCAATAGCCCTGGTTCTGATTCCACCACCCACTTGAACCGGAACCTCTCCAGCCGCCTCAACAATCTGAGATATTAAGAGTTCATTTTTAGGGCGCCCGGCGAATGCTCCGTCTAGGTCCACGACATGGAGTCTTCTTCCCCCTTCTTTAATCCAGTGTTTCGCCATCGAAACAGGGTCTTCCGAGAAAATTGTTGAAGCATTCATATCTCCCTGAAGGAGACGAACGCAACAACCGTCCTTCAGATCAATAGCTGGAATCAACAACAAATCTAAAGGCTGCCTTTCGTGGAGGGAATCCGTCCTATCATTCTAGAGTCTTCACTGACGGCAACACGTAAAGCTCTCCCAAAAGCCTTAAAAAGGGTCTCTGCCTGATGATGTGCGTTTTCCCCTTTTAAATTATCCAAATGGAGAGTGAGCATTCCATGATTAACAAAACCTTGAAAGAACTCCCTAAGCAAATCCAAATCGAAATCCCCCACTCTAGCTCTCGTGTAGGAGACATCGTAAAAAAGACCTGGTCTACCCGACAGATCGACAACTACCCTGGATAGAGATTCATCTAGCGGAACGTAGGCAGAGCCATATCGAACGAGACCAGATTTGTCTCCTACCGAGTCGTTTAGTGCACGTCCAAAAACAATCCCAACATCTTCTACCATGTGATGAGCATCAACCTCCAGATCCCCAATTGCATCTATCTTAAGGTCAAACATCCCATGACGCGCAACTTGACTCAGCATGTGTTCGAAAAAAGGCAAGCCTGTTGATAGATCGCAATCTCCAGACCCATCGAGAGACAAAGTCAGTTTGATTTGAGTCTCGGCCGTATCTCGTTCAATAGTTGCCGTTCGCATCTCGGATATTTTTAACCCCCCTGGAGCTGGTTTAAATCAGTATTAGTCTAACTCAAAAAAGTCTGGATCGAGTTCCACTTCTATAACATGTCCATCAAATCCCCATGAGGCAAATAGCGATTCGTGGTGACCGACTTAATCCATTTCTGAAGCTCGTCTGAAAATGCGGATTTCGACTTCAATATCTTTACTAATTTAATAACTGGAGACTTTGCCCCGCACTGCATCGAGGCATATCGCATCTCCGCTAGTGTCGCTAAACGAATCAAACTTATCACTTCATCGACGCTCAACGATTCCGTGAACTTCTCCCAACCAGGCTTGGCTATCGATGAAGAACAACCAAGTATATCTTCAGAGGAAAAATCTAGCTCGTTGGGGTTCTCCGCTCGCTCGAACTCACTGGCTAACCGGGACCAAAGTTCAAACTCGTCGGAAACCAACGCAACGTCGGTCATAGAAGGGTCAAAAATATCAACGCTCAAGCTTGGTTACCCCTTTCAGCAAATCGATTATGCCAAGACTAACATATCCCTTTCCACTCACTTCACTCCGGGTACCGGAGGATCTACACTGGATCGATTTGAAAACAGGAATTTATTTGGACTGGTTCGCGAGCAAAATCAATACATGGCAGAAAGCACATGGGCGGCACGATCTGCCCTGGCAACAAAACATCTCCGCCTATCGAGTCTGGTTGAGCGAAATCATGCTTCAACAAACACAAGTCGAGACAGTTAAGCCCTACTTCATAAGATTCCTCGAAAAGTATCCCGAAATCAGTGAGCTGGCCCGCGCTTCTACAGACGACGTGCTAGCCCTTTGGACCGGTCTTGGATACTACAATCGAGCTAGAAACCTCCATAAAACATCGATAATTATTCATAAGGACTATCAAGGAGCTTTTCCTAGCTGCCTCGATAGACTCACTGAGCTACCGGGTATTGGAAGATCAACAGCTGGAGCTATTCTCGCTCTCTCGATGGGAAAGAGAGGCGTGATACTAGACGGGAATGTAAAAAGAGTGCTGTCAAGGTTCCATCTCATAGAGGGATACCTAGAAGAGAGGACAACAACGGATGAGCTTTGGCGGCACGCTGACCGTCATACGCCAGCCATCGAGACGAACGTGTATACCCAGGGAATCATGGATCTCGGTGCGACAATCTGCAAGAGATCTGCTCCGGCGTGCTCAGAATGTCCTTTAGTCAATCGATGCGGTGCGCACCAGCATAATTTGGCTGCGCAGATACCCCGAAGAAAACCAAAGAGAAAAAAACCCGTTAAGGACAGCCTCTTTTTTATAATCTGTAATGAAGACAAAGAGGTGATCGTAGAAAAGAGAGCAGAATCGGGCGTGTGGGCGGGACTATGGAGCCCACTGGAGAGATGCAAAGAATATTCTCTAGATCAGATTTTAGAGGAGCTGGATCTCCATGAGGACTCTGTACTGAACATAGCTACTGAAAGTCCAATCAAACACTCTTTCACTCATTTCCAAATTAAGGCTACACCAATTTATGTTCGAGTCAGGAGTTCAGCTTGTTCCGAGTTTGGGGCAGGGTTTCGCTGGGTAAATTCAGATATGATCAGAAAAAAAAGAGTTGATGTTGGAATGTCAGCACTAGCTTTAAAACTTATCAATAACGGGCCACTTGGGTAGCTCCTATGCAAAAGACCATTATTTGCAGGAAATATGGGGAAGAACTTGAAGCTCTGGAGCAACCGCCGATGCCTGGTCCAGTCGGCGAGAAGTTACAGCAAGAAGTTTCAAAAAAAGCATGGAACGAATGGCAGGCGATACAAACTATGCTAATTAACGAAAAACATCTCAGTTTGATTCAGAAGGAAGCTCGCGAATATCTGCATGAGCAGCGAGAAAGGTTCTTCAACAACTTACCCATCGACAGAGCGGAGGGTTATACTCCTCCTGACCACGACAATTAAATTTGACTGTCGTAAACAGCGGGGATCTAATACTGCTGTTGTTTTAGATACTGAAACTTGGCCAGATAGCTCAGTCGGTAGAGCAGTGGACTGAAAATCCTCGTGTCGGCAGTT
>CAJXCK010000006.1 GCA_913051785.1 uncultured Gammaproteobacteria bacterium | reverse complement strand
GCGGGAGAGCTTGTTGGTGGAATGGAAGTTTTCGATGCGGTTTCGCAAGGAACAGCAGAGATGGGACATGGTGCCGCCTATTATTGGAGGGGAAAAATACCAGCTGCACAGATGTTTGCTACCGTGCCATTTGGAATGACGGCACAGGAGATGAATGGATGGCTTCACTATGGCGGCGGGTTAGAGCTTTGGAGAGAACTATACGAGCCTTTTGATATCGTGCCGTTCACAACAGGAAATTCTGGTGTTCAAATGGGTGGATGGTTTAACAAAGAGATCCTTTCAGTCGATGATTTGCAAGGGTTGAAGATGCGTATACCAGGCCTCGGTGGTGAGGTTCTGGCGCGTGCGGGCGGATCGCCTCAGCAATTGCCTATAGCCGAAGTTTATACCGCCCTTCAAACTGGCGTAATAGACGCGACAGAGTTGGTAGGTCCTTATAATGATTTGGCTCAGTCAATACACTCCGTGGCAAAATATTATTATTACCCGGGATGGCACGAACCGGGTTCGACGCTTGAGACCCTGATCAATAAGGACGCTTGGGAAAGCCTTCCTGCCGACCTGCAAGAAATGATAGCTGTTGCTACCCGAGCAATTAACGAGGATATGCTGAGTGAATTTACTGCGAAAAATAATGCTGCTTTAAACATACTAATTGAGGAGCATGGCGTTGAGCTTCGGGCGTTTCCCGAGGATGTCATTTACAAACTCAGAGAAATATCCAAAGAGTTAGTGAGAGAGTCGATGCAAGAAAACGACCTTTCTCGCAAGATTTATTCCTCTTATATGGAATTTCTCGAGAGCGTAAAGAACTATCATCGGATCAGTGAACAAGCATTTCTTAAAGCCCGGACTGACACAGCAAAGAACTAGATGGAGCTAAAAGCAACTCGCTACGATATTCGCGGTGCAGTAGCAGTTATTTTTCTGGCTCGGCCACACCGACGAAATGCTTGGACCGGGAGGATGCACACCGAGTATCGATTTTTATTGGATAAGGCCAATAAGGATCGGACTGTCGGTGCTATTGTTGTTTCCGGTGAAGGGGATAGTTTCTGCGTCGGAGGTGACTCTCAAGCGCTTCAAGGCCATAGCGCGAGAGGATCCTATGATAGCGGTGTATCGGGTGATATATCGGTGCCTGGCTATGGAATTGACGAAAGATTCGATGCAACCTTCGCATATCATTATGGCCTGGACAAACCGATCATTGCGGCGATAAACGGAGCTGCTGCTGGTGTTGGCTTGGCCTTGGCTGCTTTTGCCGACGTAAGATTTTCGGTCCCAATGGCAAAGTTAACGACCGCACATGGCAAATTAAATCTACCTGCCGAGTACGGCCTCTCTTGGATCTTGCCGCGACTTGTCGGCCTAGGTCGGGCTAATGACTTGCTGCTAACCAGCAGAGTCTTCATGTCCGAGGAGGCTGAAAAGATTGGTTTCGTAAACCAGATTTTTTCTTCGGAAAAACTTTTACACGAGACTGAGAAATACGCGCGAGAGCTCGTAAAGAACATTTCGCCTGATTCGCTTCGTCAGACTAGATGGCAAATATATAGGGACCAGCATGATACTGTGGCGCGTTCAGTTGAAAATTCGGAAGAGCTCCTAGAATCGATGATGAAGGACGAGGACTTTCGAGAGGGCGTAAGAGCATTAGTTGAGAAACGCATACCTCGCTGGAAAGAATAGATGAAAGCTAACCGTAGAGGTTATTAGGCAACCAGGTGCTTAAGGCGGGCCAGCGCAGAATCATAGCCAACAAAATTACTTGGATCGCAATGAATGGAACTGCGCCTTTATAAATATCTTGAGTTTTAATGGAATTTGGAGCGACGCCTCGAAGATAGAATAAAGCAAAACCAAATGGAGGCGTAAGAAAAGATGTTTGCAGATTGACAGCGATGAGTATTCCCAGCCAAATGGGATCTGCTCCCATTGCCATTAGCACTGGCCCGACAATAGGGACAACGACGAATGTGATTTCGATAAAATCCAGAATGAAGCCCAAGAGGAAAATTACAAGCATGACTATTGCTAGCGCTCCCCAAAGGCCTCCGGGAAAAGACGCGAAGACGTTCTGAACCATCTCCTCTCCGCCAAAGCTTCTGAAGACTAATGAAAAAACCGAAGCGCCAATTAAGATAAAAAAAACCATCGCTGTTGTGGAGATAGTTTGGTGGCACGTGTCGCTCAAGGTCTCTATGGCCAATTTTCTCTTGAGCCCCGCTAAAATCATCGCTCCAACGGCCCCAACTCCAGCCGCCTCGGTAGGTGTCGCTAGGCCAATAATGATCGATCCCAGGACCGAAAAGATTAGAGCTATTGGAGGAATTAGTGAGGTAATCGTAGCCCGAATATCAACGGCGTTTTCTTGCTGAATGCGAGGCATTCTGGTCGGGTAAATTGCTGAAAAAATTGAAATATAAAGGGCGTACAAACTCACTAAAATTGCACCGGGTACGATGGCTCCCGCAAACAGATCTCCAACAGAAACAGATTTTGGGGCAAAGATACCCATGTTCAGTTGTGCCTGTTGATATGCATTGGACAAGACATCTCCCAGTAGCACAAGCGAGATGGAGGGAGGAACGAGTTGCCCCAAGGTGCCGGTTGCCGCAATGGTGCCAGCGGAAACTTTGGGGTCGTAACGTTTATCGATCATTACTGGAAGAGCAATCATTCCTAGGGTGACGACGGTAGCACCTACGATGCCTGTACTAGCTGCCATTAAAGCTCCTACGAGAATGACGGTGAGTGCTAGTCCACCTGGCGTAGCTCCGAACAAACGAGACAGGTTAGTCAATAACTCTTTAGCGATTTCTGTTTTTTCGAGAAGCACACCCATGAAAACGAAAAGAGGAACAGCGATAAGAGTTTGGTTAGTTACGATTCCAAACAGGCGACCCGGAAGAAATCCAAAATCGTTAGGATTGAACGCACCAATCGCGATCCCAAAAAAAGCGAAGATTAATGAAGCGCCTCCTAGTGTTAGGGCGACGGGATAGCCGGCCAGCAGTGCTGCGAAAGTAAATAGGATGAGCAGAGCAGGTAAAAATTCGGCCATTCGTGCTAGCTCTGTCTTAGTGTCTTTAGCAACTGATAGCTTTTGCTGAGCCCGATCAAAGCAATCAACAATGCTGTAATCGGCAAAAGACTCTTGAGAAGGAAGATCGCAGGCACCCCCCCCACCTCATTAGAACCCTCAAAAATTTGCCAGCTGGAAATAGCATAAGGTGTCGACCAGAAAAGCATTAAGGCGGACAGAGGTAACAGGAAAAGGATGTGCCCGAGCAAATTGACAATCGATTGCTTCCTTTCCGACAATCTGGAATAGACCAAATCTACCCTGACGTGGTCGTCTCTCAAGATTCCAAGGGGTATTCCGAGCAGAAAAAAAAGAGCGTGAGCGTAAGTGATCAATTCTTGTAAGAAAATCGTGCTACTAGAGAACAGATATCGTAAGAGAACGACGGAGAGTGTCAGTCCGACCATTACGATTGCTAACCATCTGAAGGGGACTAACCATTTCATTGATCTATCGTCAAATTGCTCTGTGGTGCGCATGATTATTGCTTAGGTGACATTGAAAGATTCAAGCATGGCACCAAGGAATATTGACGCACCCACCCAAACATTATTCTTGAAAGCTAGGAGGCAATTGTCTCTAACTCTCGCTTTTATGAGGTTGGCTTGAAAAATAAAAAGTCCGGCGGCCGCAGCGATAGATATCCAATAGAAATTTTTATACCCCAATTTCAATCCGAGCAAGCAGAGGATAAACAGTGTACAGGCTTGCAGTAGCACAATAATGCCCCGGTCCCACTTGCCAAAGAGAATAGCAGTACTTTTAATGCCAATTTTCAAGTCGTCATTTCTATCTACCATCGCGTACTGAGTATCGTAAGCGACGATCCAAAGCAAAGAGGAGATAAACATCAATAGTGCGTCGCTTTTGAGAGTCCCGTTTGCCTCTGCCCAAGCCATGACTATACCCCAGCTAAACGCCGCGCCCAGAACCACTTGCGGCAAGTGCGTATACCTCTTTGCGAATGGATACATAATGGCGAGGAGTAAACCAATGACGGCGAGTTTTTGTGTAAATGGTTTAAGAAAGAATAGTAAGCATGCTGCACACGACACCAATCCTAGAAATAAAACTTGAGCGTTCCTTAATTTGATTTGACCTGTCGTCAAGGGCCTATTCTTGGTTCGCTCGACGTGCCTATCAAATTCTCTATCGGCTATATCATTTATGACGCAGCCCGCAGATCTCATCAGGATAGTCCCCAGGGTAAATATGATCATTAGTTCGATCGTTGGTCTCCCCTGGCTGGCCATGAATAGGGCCGTCAAAGTCGGCCAGAGCAGTAGAAGAGTTCCGACCGGCTTGTCCAAACGCATGAGTATGAGATATGCCTTCATACGAGATCAGTTCACTCAAAAGTACATTTTACTGGTCGATTAAGGCTGGATCCACCGTCCTGAAAAATGGAATTTTTTTACGGTCGCCGACCGTTACTCTCTTTATTCGAAGTTATTTTATTGTTGATCCCTTGAGGACGCTTTCATAGAAATTAGGTTATCGCTCATTGTTAGACAAAGGCGTCTAGTCTGAATCAACTAGGCTTTTCGTGACGGATCGCTCAAGTTTATTTTTTCCTGGTATGGCGTAGGGAGGTAGGATTGAGCATTATGTTGGTAAATTATTAGACACTGAGCTTCGCCGGAGAAGGATTTTGGAACTAACTAAAAAGATACTGATTGCGATGGCCGTTGGAGTCAGTCTGGGCGCCATCTTGCAGCTAACCGGATTAAATGAGTCCCAATTTATTCAGGATTATGTCGTGAATGGGTTGATTGACTCGGGAGGTAGGATCTTTGTTACGCTTCTGAAAATGATGGTCGTCCCGCTGGTTTTTGTGTCGCTGGTTTGCGGGGCCGCTAATCTTGGGGTCACCGGCAGGGCGGGACCTCTGGGAGGTAAGACAATCAGTTTGTATCTAATTACAACTGCTTTGGCGGTGTCTCTCGCACTCGCTTTCGCGTTGATCGTCGATCCCGGCTTGGACTCTGGTGGGAACTCCGAAGCGAAGGTGCAGTTCGATCCGTATCAGGTTAAAGAGGCGCCGAGCGTGAAGGATACGTTACTGAATATATTTCCCTCAAACCCTATTGCCGCTATGGCGAATGGCCAAATGCTTCAAGTAATTGTCTTCGCTTTATTTTTGGGATTGGCGTTATCGGGAGCGGGCCAGAGTGGACAAAAAATTAGCGATTTTTTTGTAGACACGAATCAGGTGCTTATGCGGCTGATAACTATGATCATTCAACTCACACCTTACGGGGTCTTTTTTCTGATGGCGAAATTAGGAGCAACTCTCGGGCTGGGAGAAATTTCAAAGGTGCTCATTTATTTCTGCACCGTTGCCGTCGCGCTCCTATTACATGGGATGCTCGTTTATCCGCTTCTCCTAAAGGCCATTACAGGCCTCAGTCCTCTTTCTTTTTTTAAGAAAATGAGGGAGCCGATACTTGTAGCGTTCTCAACGTCTTCAAGTGGAGCAACTTTACCGGTCACATTGCGCACGGTAGAACAACGTCTTGGTGTCAAAAACGATGTTGCGTCTTTTGCAATTCCCTTAGGGGCAACGATAAATATGGACGGAACTGCAATTATGCAAGGCGTTGCAACTGTATTTATTGCTCAGTTTTATGGCCTTCAATTAGGGCTGGACTCCTATTTGATGGTTGTTCTGACGGCCACATTAGCTTCGATCGGTACGGCAGCCGTGCCCGGAGTTGGTTTAATTACGCTGACGTTGGTATTGGATCAGGTTGGTCTACCGGTGGAAGGGATAGGGTTGATTATTGGTGTAGATCGATTGCTGGATATGCTTCGAACGGCCGTCAACGTTACGGGTGATGGAGCCGTCGCCACGATCGTTGCCTCTTCGGAAGATCAGCTTGACCGAGAAATTTTCAGAGATGCAAAGGCGAACGCTTGACGAAAAGATTACGAAAAGCTGGACGAGGGTTTGGGTAGCCATACTTGAAGCAAAGTGTTGATCTCATCTCCATATTTCTCCTGTTCAGAAAGTAAATATTTGGCTTTCTCGATAGCTTTCGGCACCAGACTAAAGTCATTGTCCAGATCTGCTACTCGGAAATTAAGTTCACCAGACTGCCTCGTACCTGTCAGTTCTCCTGGTCCCCTCAGTTCCAGATCTTGCTCCGCTAGTTTAAACCCATCTTGGCTCTCTCTCATGGCATTGAGTCGTCTCCTAGCTATGTCGTTTAATCCAGGTTTAAAAGTTAGAAAACACCGACTTGGCTTGGTGCCGCGACCCACTCTTCCTCGTAATTGGTGCAACTGAGCGAGTCCGAATCTTTCAGAATTCTCTATCACTATATTCGAGGCATTGGGGACATCGACTCCGACTTCGATAATAGTGGTGCAAATCAAAACATCTATATTGCCCTGCTTAAAGTCGAGCATGACCTGGTTTTTTTCGTGACTACTCATTTTTCCATTTAATTCGGCAAGAGTGCAGTGCCTCAGTTTCGTCGTAAGCTCATCCATTAGCTCGTGTGTAGCGATAGCATCGAGGCCGTCGTTATTCTCTATCAAAGGACACACCCAATAGACCTGGTTTTCTTGATTAACAGCTTTTTTTATTTCTTCAATCAAGCGAGTTCGGTTCTCGAGAGAGACGGTATGAGTTCTGATAGGCTTGCGCCCGGAAGGAACGCTTTTGATGGTCGAGACGTCAATACCTTGATACCACGTCATGAGCAGGGTTCTTGGAATTGGTGTTGCGGTCATAACTAACTGGTGGGGGTATAGGCCTTTGCTTAGCAGACGAGCTCGTTGATGAACACCAAATTTATGCTGCTCATCGATAATAACCAGTCCCAGAGTCGAAAATTCGACGCTCTCCTGAATTAAAGCATGCGTTCCTATCAGAACATCGATGCGACTTTCCAGTAGAGCTTTTTTGATCTCCAGCGCCTTTTTATTTGGAGTTTGGCTCGACAGGCAGGCGACCTCGATTCCCAGTGGCTCGAACCAACTGGAAAAATTGGTGTAGTGTTGTTGAGCCAAAATTTCAGTCGGCGCCATAACGGCGACTTGTGAGTTAGCCTTCGCGAAAGACAGCGCGATTAACGCTGATACCAATGTCTTCCCTGAGCCGACATCACCTTGGAGTAGTCGGCTCATAGGTTTCGGTTCTTTAAGATCTCTGAAAATTTCTTGAATACAACGCGTTTGGTCACTTGTCAGAATGAATGGCAATTCGGCCATCATCTTGTCTTCCATTTCCACATACCTTTTTATGCGAACTGATTTCTCATTGGCAGAGAGCTCTCTCTGTCTGGCTATAGAAATATAAAAGGCGCATAACTCCTGAAAAGCTATGCCGGAGCGAGCTTCCTCGGCTTTATCGATCGTTTGAGGAGAGTGAATTTTTTGGACTTTCTTAAGCAGATCCGGATCAATATTGGAGACGTTCTCTTTCAAGGTCGTTCGCACTAATCTAGCTATTCTAGATTGGTTTATACCCTTGGTTAAACGGTAAATAGGAGTCAGTCGTTGTTCAGGTCTCTCTGGTCTGGCCTTTGAGAAAGAATATATAGGGTGAATGAACATAAGTCTCTTGCCCACCATAATTGCTCGGCCAAAGGCAGATAGGTATAAATCGGGTGAAAAGCTCTCCTGCTGATATTTGGAAAAATTGAACAGTTTGATGATTAATTCTCCCGATTGATCTCGAACCGTCACCTCAAGACTGCGTTTTTTGCCGTAGACAACCCGCGCTCTGACAATTTTTCCCTGAACTAGAGCCTGCTCGTTCAACTTTAGGTCGATGATTTCTTTTAAGTCAGTTCGATC
Organism: uncultured Gammaproteobacteria bacterium; assembly: GCA_913051785.1. Classification (GTDB taxonomy): domain Bacteria; phylum Pseudomonadota; class Gammaproteobacteria; order Pseudomonadales; family Azotimanducaceae; genus UBA4421. Next base: position 38,132 of record CAJXCK010000006.1, on the reverse strand, counting down.
TTCATAACGAATGGGCCTGAAAAGAAGTAAGTCGATTACCCTTTTTATGCCCAGCTTGGAAATTGTTTGGCAAAATTTTGGGCCGACGCCTTTTAATTGATTCAAGGATCCTAAAGAGTCGATTTGTGTCTTTTTGTAATTTGTTATCGGTGTGCTCGAAGATGTCCGGTACGGCGGGCTAGCTCGCCACTACCGCTTCTATTTCGACTAGAGAATTCTTGGGCAGGGAGCTTACACCAACTGCCGCCCGAGCTGGGAAAGGTTCCGCAAAGTAATGGGCCATCACAACGTTAAACTCAGCGAAGTTCTCCAGGTCTATCAGATAGGCGTTAATTTTGACACAATTAGACATGCGCGACCCTGACTCTTCGATGATAGCCCTAAGATTGATAAAAGCCTGATGAGCCTGTTCACCGAAGTTCGTCCCGATCAATTCGCCGCTGGACGGATCTATGGGGATTTGCCCTGATACAAAGGTTAGCATGTCGGCTTTTACTTTAATGGCTTGAGAGTAAGTCCCAATCGCTGCTGGGGCTTTGTCTGTTTTTATGATTTCTTTCTTCATTTGATAGTCTCGCTTCCTAGTTTCCTGACCGCGCCAGATTCAATACAAAAGGAGATCTCCTGAGGTGTCGCATTAGTTTAGCTAGATGGGAGCGGTCTCTTACGAATAAGCTCATTACGAGTGTGCTTACTTCAGAATTGCGCTCCTCTACGCCAATGTTATCTATTCCTGTTTCCGTTCCTGTAATTTCTGAAGCGATTTCCGCTAGGATTCCTTTCCTTCTCAACACATTGACTTTCAAATTTGTCCTAAATTCTCCCGCTGTCGTGATTGTCCAGCGCGCGGGAATTAACTCATGAGCCGCCCTACGTCTTATTTCCCCTAAATTGGGGCAGGTCTCAATATGTACTACAAAACCTTTCCCAGGCGTCATATGACCTACGATGTGATCGCCTGGCACGGGGCCGCAACATTTCCCGTAGTTTATAACTAGGCCCTCACCGCCTTGTATAGCCACTGGACCTCCTCCCTCGACCTCTACAGCTTCATAGTTGGGACTATCCGCAGCAAGTAATTTTTGGGCAGCGACATAGGCTAGCAAATTACCGTTACCAATGGCCTCAAGTAGCTCGTCTAATCGCCTTACGCCCATTTCTTTAAAAACTTTTCGTAGTCTTCTGAAGTCAAGATTGCTGATGCTAGTATTCGCGTTGCCGAGAGCGCGGTTCAACAGGATCCTACCAAGGCTTATCGCTTCTTCGTTGTGCTGGTTTTTCAACTCGTGGCGGATAGCTGAACGAGCTCTGGACGTAACCACGAAAGTTAACCAGTCAGGATTGGGCTTAGAAGTTTCGCCCCTTACAATTTCGACTACCTGGCCGCTCTCCAGCTGCTGGGAAAGAGGCGCGAGAGCCCCGTCAATTTTACAGCTTACACATGAATTTCCGATATCAGTGTGAACATTGTATGCGAAGTCAACAGCGCTCGATCCAGTCGGGAGCTCTAAGATTTTTCCCTCAGGCGTGAAAACGTAAACCTCATCGGGAAACAGATCGACCTTGAGACTATCAATAAACTCTAAGGGGTTTCCCGCCTTCTTTTGCAGATCCAAAAGGCTCTGAGCCCATTGCCTGGCTCGTTGTTGATTTTGCTCAAATTCCCCATCATTTTTATATAACCAGTGGCCGGCTATGCCATTTTCCGCCACTGCATGCATTTGCTTAGTCCGAATCTGAACTTCGATAGGCACGCCATGCATTCCAAAAAGGCTAGTATGTAACGACTGATATCCGTTCACCTTAGGTATTGCTACGTAATCCTTAAATCTGGTTACAACCGGTTTATAGAGATTATGGACAACACCCAGCGCGCGATAGCAGTTATCGGCGTGGTCCACTATTAACCGAAAACCGAACATATCCATGATCTCGTTGAATGACTTATGTTGGGAGCGCATTTTTTTATAGATAGAGTAGGTGTTTTTTTCTCTACTCAACACTTCCGCGCTTATGCCTTCTCGATTTAGAGCCGCTGAGATGCTGTCTCTGATTTCGTGCACGAGTTCTTTGCGATTCCCCCTCGCGGATTTAACGGCCCGCTCAATTCTGTCCGCTCGGAAAGGATAAAGCGCTTTGAAGCCGAGTTCCTCTAGTTCGATTCTCATTGAATACATTCCTAAGCGGTCAGCTATTGGCGCATAGAATTCAAGAGTTTCTCGGGCGATTCTTCTCCTCTGGTCCGAAGACATAACTCCAATAGTCCGCATATTGTGAAGCCTGTCAGCCATTTTCACTAGAATAACGCGAATGTCTTTGGCCATTGCCAAAGCCATCTTCTGAAAATTTTCAGCCTGAGCCTCATCCCTCGACTTCGAAATTTTGGTTAATTTCGACACACCATCAACTAGGCCTGCCACTGAATTGCCAAACTTTTTAGAAAGGATCATCTTGTTCGCTTCAGAATCCTCAATAACGTCGTGCAATAGGGCAGCCGAAATAGCCTCACTATCCATTCTCATGCCCGCAAGTGTTTTGGCGACTGCTGTGGGATGTGTAATATAAGCGTGGCCGGTACGACGCGTTTGGCCCGCGTGAGAGTAGGCCGCATATTTGTAGGCTCTTGAGACTTTCTGACGTTCTTTGGGGGGAAGGTAATCTAAGCAATCAACGAGGGAGTCAAGGTTTGTTGGATCGTCGTTACCTTGGCTCCTAGCGTCGTTGGCAAGTTGAGTTAGAAAGTAGGAGTCTGTTTCTAGATTAGGGGGCAGAGCTCTCATCCGTGGCGGGTATTTCCTCGATATTGCTCTTTAGGAAATTGAAATTCAACTCGATCTCCTCCTCTGAGCCGATGTCTTCTTCCTCAGATATCTCAAGCTTGTCTAGATAATTATTGTCTACAAGACCCTGCGCTATCTCTCTAAGAGCGATAACGGTGTGCTTGTCATTTTCTTCAGGAACGAGAGGATCAACATAATATTTCCTGAGGCTTCTAGCTCGTCTGCTAGCCAGCATCACTAATTCGAAACGGTTCTCAACGTTTTCGAGACAATCTTCAACAGTAACTCTCGCCATAGCAATCTATTCCAAGATCAGAAGGCTGAACATACTACCTATGTAGCTTTACGAGCACAACTTCCCAAGGCATTCCGTGCAAGAATCTATATCCGCGCAAGCTAGCTCGCAGGACTTTCTGCTCTATGTTTCAGATCGATTTTTTATGATCGAAAATAACTGATCCCTGGTCTCCTCCAAAATGTTATTGGTGAGGGTATGCTGATAGTTTGCAGACTGTCGCATATCATCTTCAGCTTGAGCTAGCCTTCGATTTATAGATTCCTGAGAGTCTTGGCCTCTTTTAATAAGCCTTGCCTCAAGGTCGGATAGCGACGGGGGGAGCAGAAAAATGCTTGTAATATCAGAATCAAGCGCCATCAGTTGATTGGCTCCCTGCCAATCTATTTCAAGTATTACGTCCAAGCCCTTTTCTTGTTTTTCAGCTATCGCTTTTTTTGATGTCCCGTAGAGGTTTCCAAAGACTTCCGCAAACTCTAGAAACTCTCCATCTTTCGCCATTTCCAGGAAGCGAGATTTCGAAACAAAGTAGTAATCAAGACCATTTTTTTCGTTCCCTCTTGGCTCTCGCGTGGTATGACTCACGGAAGTAGTTATGTTTTTCTCCATTTCGATAAGGGATGAAAGTACGCTCGACTTTCCTGCACCAGAGGGTGCTGATAAAATGAAGATATTGCCCCTTTTCATTCTATGTTTTGAGTTTGTTCACGGATCTGTTCGATAAGTATCTTTAAATCAAGAGCTCTCCTCGAGGACTGAATGTCTGTCGATTTGGCCCCCAATGTATTCGCTTCTCGGTTGAGCTCTTGCGCAATAAAGTCAATTCTTTTGCCATGAGGCCCTTGCGAGAGCATTAGTTTCTTGCAGTCCTTTGTATGAGCCTCAAGCCTATCTAGCTCTTCATGAATATCACTCTTTTGAGCTAGTATCGCGAGCTCTTGTAATGTTCTGTCTTCGTCAATTTTAGAACCCAGAAGATTAATCCTTTTTTGCAGATCTTGTCTTTGTTTTACCTTGAGCCTGTCTAGATCGTTGCGTTGTGCCAAAAGTAATTCTTCTATAGAGTTCAGCCGCTTTATCACAGCAACTTCTAAGGCCACTCCTTCCGATGCCCGCCCACCAATAAAGCTCTCTAGCGTCTGACGAAAAATGGATATGACAGACTTCTTCCCGAAAGGATAACTTTTTTCTTCGTAAGAGCGGTGATCCCTCAGCCACTCTGATATTTCACCAAAGGTCAGTGCTCTGGTTTCAGGTATTCTTTTTCTTACTTCCTCCATAAGACGATTAAGTTTTGTGAGCTCTTTAGTGTCGGCCTTGGTCTTAGAAGAGTTACTCACGACCTTCAAGCTCGCTTCAATTTTGCCTCTTTGCGTCTTTGCTTGGATTATTTTTTTTAATTGCTGTTCTAGGCCTAAATCTCTTACCGGCAACCTTATTTGAATGTCAAGAAAGCGAGAATTAACGGACTTAATTTCCCACGTTAACGTGGAATCTTCTCCTTTCTGCGAACAAACCGCATATGATGTCATGCTCGAGATTTTGCTCATGATGGAAATTTCGGATAGCTTCAGGTTTAAAAACGACATAATACGAGATACACGCCGATGTTTCGAGAAAGATGAATTCAGATTGAAATCGGTTTTACCGGATAAGCAAACTATGGATGTAGGAGGCAGGTTCTGTGAGAAATAATGATAGACCGGCGGACCAGATGAGAAGTGTTTCGTTTACACGCCATTACACTCGCCATGCAGCAGGCTCGGTTTTGGCTGAATTTGGTGATACGAAAGTGATTTGCACCGCGGTTGTAGAGGAGGGAGTGCCAAGGTTTCTCAAGGGAAGTAAACGGGGGTGGGTTACCGCTGAATACGGAATGTTACCAGCGTCGACGAATACTAGAAATGATCGAGAAGCAGTTCGGGGCAAGCAAAACGGTCGGTCTATAGAAATCCAACGTCTTATTGGCAGGTCCTTGCGAGCTATGGTCGATATGGAAAAGCTTGGTGAAAGAACGATCAAGGTCGATTGTGATGTTATCCAGGCTGACGGGGGAACCAGAACGGCATCGATTTCAGGCGGCGCTATCGCGATATGCGATGCTTTAAGCTATATAGAGAAGTTAGACAAGAGTATTGATCTAATCGCTTCCGTGAGTGTTGGAATGATAGACGGTGAGATTCTCTTAGACCTCGATTATTTAGAGGACTCCGGCGCTGATACAGATATGAATTTTGTTTTCCTGGAAAATCATGGCTTCATTGAGATTCAAGGAACGGGAGAAAAGAAAGCTTTTACAGCGGCTGAGTTCTCGCAAATGATTGCTCGGGCAGAGAAGGGCATAGAAAATATCCTTTCTGCACAGCGGACAATTCTTGGTGAGTTGGTGGAGTGAGTATCAAATTCTCGAGAGACAGATTTGTAGAATTTTTGATAGAAAGTGAGGTTCTGCTTTTCGGTGACTTCGAGCTTAATTCGGGTAGGAAAAGCCCCTACTTTTTTAATTTAGGCAATATCAGTTCTGGAGAGTCTTTGCGTGTTCTCGGTGAAGCCTACGCGCAAACCATAGTAGAAAATAGTATTAGAGCGGATGTGCTTTTTGGTCCAGCCTACAAAGGTATTCCGATTGCTGTAGCCACCAGCATGGCCCTGGGAATGATGGGATCTGATGCCAGCTTTGCGTTTAACAGAAAAGAGGTGAAAAACCATGGTGAAGGAGGCAACATAGTCGGATCAGATATTCGACGAAAAGTACTTATTATCGATGACGTTCTGACTTCTGGGAAAGCGCTGAAAGAAAGTATAGATCTATTGAAGTCCAGCGGGGCTGAGGTTGTTGGCGCTCTAGTGGCGCTGAATAGGGATGAAATTGATGAAAACAAACAAACTGCTAGGCAACTGCTTGAGAAGGGAGAAGGAATAAATATCACCTCAATCTGTTCCATAAACGACGTAGCGAACTATTTAGAAAAAGATCCGGAAAGAAGTCGTTTTGCCGAGAAAATCAGGGATTATCAGGCCGTCTATTGTTCCTGAAATTTACGAGAATCTTCCTTTGTCACGCGGTCCTCTATGATAATCTTCTCAATCAAGAACCAATCCATAGATAGTCTCTCAGAGAGTTTTGACTTGAAATTGGAGTCTACAAACTCTACCAGGTAACCTTTGATCATCCTGATTAGAAACTCGATTTTTACGTTGGCTGAGCTCTGTGGTTGATTCGAGATTTCAAGCCTCTTATCGAGATAATGTTCTTTTAACACGCCTTCGAGCCGTCTGAATATCCTATGGGCTCTCCGGCCAATTTTCTCGTTGCCTCTATTCAAATCATTACATACCAATAGATTGGCCAAGCCAGGATTCGCTTCTAGGTATTCAAAAAAAATAAGTATTATGTGGTGACAACGTTCAGGTACATCTCTATGTATTTTGTCTGCAATACCTTTCGTAATCTCTTGTAGTAAGTTCTCTTCTTCTTGGCGAAGCATAGAGTCATATATCTTGCTTTTGCTTGGAAAATGACGATAGAGGGCTGCCTCCGATATCCCAATCTCCGAAGCTAGTTGGGCTGTAGACACCTGGCTGCTGCGTGCGGAGGCAAGTATCTTCAAAAGAGCATTTAGAATCTCTTTTTTCCGGTTCCGTTTGGGCATTTCAAGTTAGCTGCGAACCGATTCCGTCGTCTGTAAACAATTCTAAGAGGAGCGCATGTTGCTCACTTCCATCAATTATCTGCACACTATCGACACCCGCTTCTATTGCCTCAAGCGCTCCTCTTACTTTTGGGATCATTCCTTCATTGATAACTTCAGAATTTATCAACCGAGATGCCTCTTTTTTATCAATCTTTTTAATTGTTTCTCCATTTGAATCGAGTATTCCTCTTACATTAGTTAGAAGAATTAGTTTGCTGGCGTTTAGGAATTCCGCGATTTTTGCGGCGGCCGTGTCGGCATTAACGTTATAGGAGGAACCGTCTTCGCCAATCGCGATCGGTGCGACGACCGGGATAAAATTTGACTCTATCAAAGATGTCAGAACCTGAGTCTGGACCTGAGTTATCTCTCCGACTTGACCCAAATCTAGGGGCTCATTCGTTCTTTCACCAGAGGCATTTTTGAATAACGCTTTCTTCGCCAACAGAAGATTTCCGTCCTTGCCAGTAAGACCAATGGCTTTTCCGCCATACCTATTAATGAGGGATACAATCTCTTTGTTGACTTGCCCGCCAAGCACCATCTCTACGACTGCCATCGTCTTTGAATCTGTCACTCGGTTACCATCCACAAATTCTGAATCAATCTTTAGCTCACTAAGCATTTTACTGATTTGAGGTCCTCCGCCATGAACAACGATTGGGTTAATACCAATCAGCTTTAAAAGGGCAATATCGCTGGCAAATGAATTCTTTAGGTGTTCTTCAGTCATTGCGTTACCACCGTATTTAACAACCATAGTTTTCCTTTGGAACGTCCGTATGTACGGAAGTGCCTCAGTCAGAACTTTTGCTACGATCGGAGAAGGTTCAGTGACCATTTCCCCCCCGGGGTTTTTAGAAACGGTTTTTCTGCGCATAGTTAACTCACCCTAGCCTTGCTCTTTGTCTTTTCTCGAGACGCGCCTTGAATTCCAAATAAATGATATCTATGAGCTCGCGAGACAAGCTATTTTTGTCCGTTTTGGCAATCGTTCTCTCCTGTGTTTTAGAGACAAAAGTAACCTCGTTTTCAGTGCTTTCGAAACCTATATCGTCTCTAGATACGTCATTAACGATAATTGCATCAAGATTCTTATCTTCTAGCTTGATTTTCGCATTTTGTACGGCGTTATTTGTTTCCGCAGCAAAACCGATAACCAAAGGTCTTTTTTTCATACTAGCCACGTGCCTTATTATGTCTGGAGTTTCTTCTAGCTCAATCATCGGCGAAGATTTGGGCAAGTCTCGCTTCTTTATTTTATTCGGAGAGATTGTTTTGGCCTTGTAGTCGGCCACTGCTGCCACGCTAATAAATAGATCCGTTTTTGGCATTTCTCCCATGACCTCGCCTAACATTTCCTCGGCACTGTAGACGTCTATCCTTTTGATTTCTTCCTTGGATGGAGCCACACCGGGACCCGCAATCAGCGTGACATTAGCTCCTAGCGCCAAAGAGGCTTCCGCTACGGCCATGCCTTGTTTTCCTGAACTATTGTTAGAAATATACCTGACTGGGTCTAATGCCTCTCTAGTTGGACCAGCTGTAACGGTAACGTTGAAATCGTTTAACTTAGCTGATCCGCTTGAAAAAATTTCGGCAAAAATCTGCTGAGGCTCTGGCAAGCGACCGGGGCCATATTCGCCACACGCTTGCTCACCGGTGCTTGGGGGAATTATCTGATAACCCATAGTGCTCAGAGTCTTCAGATTTCTCTGAGTCGAGGGATGAGATAGCATTACATGGTTCATAGCTGGACATACGAAAATTGGAGATTTGGTTGCAAGACAGAGGGTGGAAAGAAGATCATTCGCCATTCCTGCCGCGAGGCTGCCAATGCAGTTTGCGGTAGCTGGCGCTATGAGAATTTCGTCTGCCCACCTAGAAAGCTCTATATGGCCCATGGCATTTTCGGCGTCTGGGTCCCAAAGGGAGTCTCTCACTTTTCTGCCCGACACAGCCTGCAAGGCCTCTGCGCTCACAAAGTGGTGAGCGTTATTGGTCATGACTACTTGGACTTCGGCGCCCAATTTCACCAGGTTACGCACGAGATCTGGTGTTTTGTAAGCAGCTATTCCCGCCGAAATACCCAATATAATTTTTCGGTTTTTCACTTCAGGTATCTTTCGCATAGTTGCGTTGGTCCTAGTGTTAAAACAGGGCGCAAAGCTTAGAAGGGTTTTTGGAGTTATTGAACTAAAAATTTAAAAAACTTTACTCTGGTTGCTCAGACAGGAACGCTTTGGTATAAACTCTCGCCCAGAAGCGAGGTGTCTAAAATGTCAAGAGTTTGTCAGGTTACAGGTAAAAGGCCGATGGCTGGAAATAATGTCAGTCATGCTCAAAACAAAAATAAACGCAGGTTTATGCCAAATCTACGTTTCCACCGTTTCTGGGTAGACTCGGAAAACAGGTACGTAAGGTTACGGGTTTCCTCTAAAGGCATGAAAATAATCGACAAAAAGGGTATCGATGAGGTTCTGAAAGAAATTAGAGCAGCGGGACAAAAAGTATAAAGCCTTGGGTATAGCAGGATTTTCATCCGAGTTCAGAAGGAAAGTATTATGAGAGAAAAAATAAAGTTGGTATCAAGTGCTGGAACTGGCCACTACTACACCACAGATAAAAATAAGAAGAACATGCCAGATAAGATGGAGATTAAAAAGTTTGACCCGGTAGTTCGCAGGCATGTTATGTATACGGAAGGAAAAATTAAATAAGATCTCGTGCCGGAACTCCCAGAGGTTGAAACGACCAGGGCCGGCATTGAGCCTCACATAAAGGGTAAAACGCTCACTGATTTCTTTGTGAGGCAAAAGTGGCTTAGATGGCCCGTAGAGTTGCCTGATACCATCAAAGGTCAGAGGGTCAACGAAGTTGAAAGAAGGGGAAAATATCTACTTCTTGAAATGGATTCGGGCTCTCTGATCATACACTTGGGAATGTCTGGGAGCCTAAGGTTGGTTCGAGGATCCATCGCTGCGTCCCAACACGATCATTTGGACCTTGTTTTTAGTGATCTGAGGTTGAGACTTAACGACCCTAGGAGATTTGGGAGTGTCCACTTTCATAGCGGGGTTCCTGAAACCCACTGGCTTCTAAAGAAATTAGGTCCCGAACCGCTTGGAGAAGATTTCTCTGAAGAGTATCTTTTTCGTCGATCTAGAAGAAAGCGATTGAGTGTTAAAAGTTTTTTGATGGATAGCTCTGTCGTCGTAGGTGTGGGAAACATTTATGCCACCGAGGCACTCTTTGCGGCGCGGGTAAGGCCTACTGTGCGGGCAGGTAACGTCAGCAGAAAAGCTTATGGGAATCTCGTTTTGGAGACAAAGAGAATACTTGAAGCGGCTATAGAGCTTGGAGGAACAACATTGCGGGATTACGTCGGTGCGGGCGGGAAACCAGGTTATTTTATCCAGAGCCTAAATGCATATGGTCGGGAAGGGAAACCTTGTCGGGTTTGTGGGGGTACCTTGAAGAAAATTATTCTTTCTCAAAGATCCACTGTCTTTTGTGCGTCCTGTCAAGTGAGGTCCGGTTGGTCTTAACTCAGTAGGTGTGAGCCAAAGTGCTAGCAACGGCAGGATGCACGAACTGTGATATATCCCCCCCAAGAGCGGCTATTTCTCTCACTAATGTGGAGGAAATGAAAGAGCATTCCTTTGAAGTTGGAAGGAAGACATACTCTATGTTGGGGTCTAGAGAGGTATTCATCTCAGCCATCTGAAATTCATAATCGAAGTCTGTAACCGTCCTCAGGCCTCTGAGGACAAAGGGAGTGCCCTTCGACTTGGCATAGTCTACTAGTAAAGTATTGAAGCCCTCTACCTCTACCCTTGCTCCGTGTTCGGAAAGAACTGTCTTGCAAAGAGCTATGCGGTCAGCCAGGTCTGTTTTGGGGTCCTTTTGCGCAGACGTCCCTATCGCTAAAATGACTTTGTCAAATAACTTGAGAGCGCGCTCAACGAGGTCGGTATGCCCGTTGGTTATAGGATTGAACGATCCGGGATACACTACTGTTCTTGAAGTCATGATGATTCGGCTTGTTTTTTTGGATCATATATTTCGGTTGGCCTCACCGCAAGTTCACGGCATTTGTCTTTGTTTTTCAGCAAGTATTCCAGCCCTCTGGCCGCTGCTGCTTTCCTTGTAGACGTTCAAATAGTGCTTTTGACACAACTCTTTCAGGAACTTTATATCGCTCCCCTCTAGATAAATAAGTTGTCCTTCCGACAACCTCTCTCCAATAAGGGATACTGTTTTTTCTAGTATCTCTGGGTTGGAGAATGGGGGATCTAAGAAGAAGATATCAAACTGATCTGGATATCTCTCAAGAAAAGATTGTGCAGTCGCGTTCACAATCCGACAGTTTTCTGCATTCAAAAGTTCTGCGTTAGATAAGAGGGATAGGTAGGCTTTTTTTGATTTTTCTACCAATATGACAGAATCTGCGCCGCCCGAGGCGGCCTCGAAGCCCAGAGCGCCTGACCCAGCAAACAAATCGAGGCATCTGCTGTTCGCAATAACTGGCCGTAACCAGTTGAATAGTGTCTCTCGCTGACTTGCGAGCGTCGGCCTCAGCCCGTCAATGGAAGGGAAATAGAGTATCCTTCCTCCCCACCTACCGCTTATTAATCGAACACGTCCCCTCGGGTTGTCTCCCCTTTTTGTTCTCATGTATGGGCCTTCATTTCCATTGCGTATTCTTCCGCGACAAGACAATAATAGATGCGTGTTTTGAATGCAGTCAAAACGAGTCATTCACAGTTATATTAGGCTAATCAAATGGCAACTCCCTCCGTAAAGACCAATGGTAAGTCAGCTGGCAAACTTAAGCGTGGTCTTGGAAGCTCCAGGAAAAAGCTTTCTTCTTTGTTTGCTGATCTTTTCTTGGGACCTAAAAAAATAGAGGGAGATTTTTTTAAGGATCTTGAGAGTGCGCTTCTGTCAGTTGATATAGGACCGAAGACTGTCAACGATATGCTCGGAAGTTTAGTCGACAAACTTCCTCGCACCAGTCTCTCGGAGCCAAAAATATTGTTACCTGAACTAAAGCGCATTATGGTAGAAAAACTCTCCTCCTTTCACTCGGAAATGGAGATAGGCTCGAGCGCTCCGCATATAGTCTTTTTTGTCGGAGTAAATGGGGCTGGTAAAACGACGACGATAGGAAAATTAGCGGAGAGATACTCGGTAAAAGGAAAATCAATTTTATTAGCGGCAGGTGATACTTTCAGAGCAGCGGCCGCTGATCAGTTGAGCGAATGGGCAGAGAGATCTGGGGCCCAGATTGTCTCCGCTGCTGGATCCTCCGATAGTGCCTCTGTCATTTACGATGCGATACAAAAGGCCCAATCTGCGGAGATTGATCTTCTCCTCGTCGATACAGCTGGGCGCCTACAAGCCAACTCTCAACTCATGGACGAATTGAAAAAAGTAAAAAAGGTTACTGGCAAGCTGGCTCAGGGAGGTCCTCACGATATCGTATTGGTGATCGACGGCTCTGCAGGACAGAATGCGATTTCTCAGGTTGCAGAGTTTGATAGGGCCTTGGGTTTGACTGGGCTGGCAGTAACTAAGCTAGATGGAGGTGCGCGAGGCGGAGTGATCTTTTCGATAGAAAGTGAACTGGATGTGAGGTTGCCAATTTTCTTCGTTGGGGTGGGCGAATCGAAAGAGGATCTAGTGGATTTTAATCCCCTCGAATATGTTGAGGCTCTTTTACCTTGGGACGATTTTTAGATGCCACAGACGCCCCTGATATCTCTGGTCAGAGTCTCAAAAAAGTTTGGCAGTGGACAGGAAGCGCTATCCGAGATTAGCGCAGAATTTCATGAAGGCACCATTACCTATGTTACTGGGCACTCTGGGGCGGGGAAAACCACTTTACTGAGATTGATTTTCGGTGCGGATAAGGCTTCCCGCGGGAAAGTGATAGCAGCCGATCGGGATGTTGGAAAGCTCACCATTGCCGAGTTGCCGATGTATCGACGGAATGTGGGGGTCGTTTTTCAAAACCCAAACTTAATCTTTCGAAGAACAATTTTTGAGAATGTGGCGCTGCCTTTGTTAATAGACGGAGAGAAATTAAGTCAGGTTGAGAAAAGAGTTCGAGGCGCTTTATCGCGTGTGCATTTGGCTGGGCGGGAGAATCTTTTTCCCTATCAGCTCTCCATTGGAGAACAACAAAGAGTCGGATTAGCGCGGTCTATAGTGAGGCGTCCAATTATTCTAATCGCAGATGAACCAACAGGTAATTTAGATCCGGCCCTGTCGAGGACGGTTTTTGGTTTGCTGAGCGAGTACTCGGCCACGGGTGCGGCAGTGGTTGTCGCTAGCCACGATATTAATTTGGTAGCAGCATACAAAGGGCGGGAGGTAAGCCTAAATCAGGGTCGAGCAGTAATAAATGATGAATCGTAAAATTCGTCCCTGAGGGTTTCCTGTTGAAAGAGGATTTGGATAGGGATCTATTCGTCGCCCCAAAATGGCGCCGGCGTCTAGTCTATTGGCTTAGAGATCACATTCGTGTTGCCAGTGAAGTATCGAAGAATATGAGCTTGGAGCTATCTAGCAGTTTTCTGACTTGGTTTATCCTTGGGCTTACGGTTTCATTTCCGGCCGGGCTATACCTCGCTCATTTGAATACTGAGAAGGCTGAAGGATTGGTCGGCCTAACAGGAGGGTTAGCAATTTACTTTCAAACTGGAACAACCGAATCCGAAATAATTAGTCTGCAAGATTGGATAACGCAAAATCCCGAATTAGAAGTGAAAGAAGTAAGGTCAAGCGAGAAGTCCTTTGAAGACCTTTTGTCAACAATCTCGGACCAAACAAGAGAGCCCAACCTCTTGGAGGGTATTGACCATACAGTGTTGCCAGCCATTATGTTGGTCGAATTGCCGGCCGGCTACAACGAGCGCCGCCTAATTACTTTGAGATCTGAAATAGAAGAGTTTCCCAGGGTTGATTCAGTGGTCATGCAATATGAATGGTTGGAGCGGTTGGCAGCCTTGCAGTCGCTGATTGAAAAGTTCTGGCTTTTGAGCTCATTTTTATTTGGGCTTGCCTCAGTTTTGGTAACCTCGATATCAATTAGTTTTGCGATTCAGGGTCAGTTAGAAGAACTAAAAGTTTTTCATTTTTTGGGAGCTACAAAAAGACAAGTGAGACGGCCATTTATTTATCTGGGAGCTATTTTCGGAATCGGGGGCGGTCTCATGGCGCTATTCATTCTGGCCTTGGTGTTAAGCATCATTGAGCCCAGCCTTTCCTCTTTGGATTTATCTTACGGCCAAGAAGGCTTAATTGTCGGGTTCGATTTATTTTTCAGTTCTGTCCTTATCTTATGTTGTGTGTTCCTGGGAATTATCGGTGCGACGTTAGCGGCTAGTCGAGAACTGATTAATTTGGACGAGCTTGTAAGCTAAACTTTGATTAGCACTCTGATGTAAAGAGTGCTAATATCACGCAAAAGTGTTACTGGAAGTAGCAGATGAATTCCGACGTCATGAAGTTGCCGGCTCTCTCGCCCGGTTTAGATATAGAGTCCTATTTGCGTATTTTGGGTCAGTTTCCCATTCTGTCAGCCGGAGAAGAGCGTGCGCTCGCGATCAAATTCACCGAGGAGGGAGACCTTGATGCGGCGAGAAAGCTAGTCTTTGGCCATTTAAGGTTTGTGGCTTACCTGGCACGCTCTTATAAAGGATATGGCCTTCCTTATGAGGATCTGGTTCAAGAAGGAAATGTTGGATTAATGAAAGCCGTGAAAAGATTCGACCCTTCTTTTGGTGTTAGGTTAATCTCATTTGCGGCACATTGGATCAAAGCCGAGATACATGAATATATCCTGAAAAACTGGAGAATCGTCAAAGTAGCGACCACTAAGGCGCAGCGGAAGCTGTTTTTTAATTTGAGGAGCGCGAAAAAAAACTTTAACTGGTTAGATCCGCAAGAAACCCTTGCTATAGCCAACGATTTGGGGGTTAGTTCGGAAGAAGTTTCGAGGATGGAAGGCAGACTGAGTGCGAGCGATTTAGCGTTCGACGGTAGTCCTGAATCTGAAGATGACGGGGAGTCTTCTGCGCCAGCGTACTATTTGGCTTCCGATGCGCCGAATCCTGCGGACCTCGTCGAGTCTAGAGATGTAAAAAGGCGCCACGCGGAGCAGCTATCGAACGGTCTGGCTACGCTGGACGACAGAGGCAGAGATATTATTCAGCGTCGTTGGCTTTCCGATACAAAGGCAACTCTTCATGAATTGGCCGATGAATATGGTGTTTCGGCAGAGAGAATAAGGCAGTTGGAGCTGGCCGCGATCAATAAGATGAGGACTTTGGTCGCGCAAGAAGAGATTTGAACGCCCGCCATATAGCAGTTCTGTTCGGAGGGGTATTTGGGTTTTTGGGAGCCGGAATGGGAGCGATAGGGGCCCATCACTTGATTTTGACTCCCTCGGAAAGAGCGGCATGGACAACCGCAGTAGATTATCAAATATGGCACGCGCTAGTGTTACTAGTGACCCCCCTTATTTTCACCACGGTAAGTAGGATCTCGATCGCCATGATTGCCTCTTATATTGCTGGTACCGCTTTATTCAGCGGTAGTATCTATCTATTGGTCTTAACGAAAAATTCGCTTTGGGGGCCTCTTACTCCTATAGGTGGACTCTGCATTCTTTTCGGATGGTTTTTTCTGATCTTGTCCCTCCTGTTAAATAGAGAAAATTTATCTCGCTAGAAGGGAGCCACAAAGCCATTGAAAATAGAAGAATTTAATTACATTCGAAGAAACGGTCGATTCACTAAAGCGCAAAAATGTGCTTACAAAAATTTGTATTCGAAATATAGGGCCGATCTCAGGCAACTATCGAGTTTGAAGCGGCCTTTTGGTTTGGAGATAGGCTTTGGGATGGGAGAGCAGTTCATTGAGTGGGCCCGCTCTGTCCCCGACACTTGGCATCTCATTGGTGTGGAGCTCTACAAACCAGGTGTCGGCGCTATGCTATCGAAAGCGGATAAATTAGGCCTTAGCAACCTTAGCTTTATAGACCAGCCAATTCAGATAGTCTTGAGTGATATTGTCGCAGAGGGTATCGACGAGGTTAGAATTTTTTTTCCGGATCCTTGGCCAAAGAAAAAACATGCTAAGAGGCGCTTATTGAATACCGAATTTGTTCACGAGTTATCGAGGAAAATGGCTGCGGGCGCTTCTCTTACGATTGCTACGGACTGGGAGCACTACGCGTTGGAAATTAGTTCAATTATGGCTTGTTCCAGTGCTTTTGTTTCAAAAGAAATTGGTCCCAAAAGTCATTGCTTGATGGAAGAAGAGAGAGTTGATTACTCTGGAGAAACGAAATTTGAGGCGAGAGGCATCCGTCTTGGACATAGGATTTGGCATCTCGCATACAAAAAAATAAGGGAGCTTAAAACTCAGACGAAAGCCTGAAGGATCGAGTCAAGATACCTGAAGCCTAATTCTGTTGTCTTGCATCGTCCAGGCTCTACCAAGCCCCTATCAGATAGTTTTTTCCATTCACCTTGTATGTCTTCAAAGAGAAGACCGGTTCTCTTTTCAAAAGCCCGCCAATCTACACCGTCCTCCAGGCGCAATGCATTCATTAAAAACTCGGGTACAGATTCGGCGGCCGATACTTCCTTTATAAAGGTATGGGTAGGGTTCTTAATGTACGAGGCAGGCCGTTTCAATTTGTTTGTTCGGAAGATTCTTACTCCTGACTCCTCAAATTTTGTGAGCTTTCCGTGGGCCCCGGGGCCTACACCGAAATAGTCTCCAAACTTCCAATAATTTTGGTTGTGTCTGCACGCTTTCCCTTCTCTTGAAAAAGCAGATACCTCATATCTCTCGTAACCAGACTTTTTAAGCATCCGAGATCCGCCGGTCTCGATTGAGCATTGGGTATCCTCATCGGGAAGAGGAGGTTTAGATGATGCAAAAATGGTATTTGGCTCTATAGTCAGTTGGTACCAAGAAATGTGGTCAGGTTTTAATTTGACTGCAGTCTTTAAGTCTTGAATAGCCTGAGAGGCGGTCTGTCCCGGCATTCCCCACATTAGGTCGAGATTGATATTTTTGATCCTGCTGGAACGTGCTTGCTGATAGCACTTTATTATCTCTCCTCCGGTGTGTATTCGTCCGATGGTTTTTAATGTCGCATCATCAAAGCTCTGCGCTCCGATTGAGACTCTGTTAATTCCAGCATTTCTTAATTCCGCAAAGGAAAAATGCTCACTTGATCCAGGATTGACCTCAATCGTGATTTCTGTATCAACATTTGTCTTTACGTTTGAAAGCAGTCTCGAAATTAGCTTTGGTGGGAAAAGGCTTGGCGTTCCACCTCCAATGAAAATAGACGCAAATTCTCTCTCCTTAAGGCCTTGCCCGAAAAAATCCTCGAGCAGAGCCTGTAAGAAAGCTTCCTGATCATTTTCCTTCCCGCCCTCGTGAGAATTAAAATCGCAGTAAGGGCACTTTTTGAGGCACCAGGGATAATGAATATATAAAGCGGTTGAATTAACAGAGGTTTTCTTCATGTTTTAGATAAATAGATAAAAAGTCTTTGATTGCGAGTGCTCTGTGACTGATTGAAGTTTTTAGCTCTAAAGGGAGCTCTGCTGCAGTCTTACCATAATCCGGCAAATAAAAGATGGGGTCGTAGCCGAAGCCACTTGAACCCGCTGGTGTGTTCAGAATTTCTCCTTTCCATAGGCCTTGCGCAAAGATAGGAAAGGGGTCATCTGGAGAGACCATGAAAACTATACAACAAAAGAAATAGGCCCTTCGGTCAGAAATCGGCATCATTTCTCGAGTGAGTTTTTGGATATTTTCCTCATCAGTTGCTCCCGACCCAGAGTATCGGGCCGAATAAATACCAGGCCTGCCGTTCAAAGCTGGAACAACAAGGCCGCTATCGTCTGCTACCGTTGGCATGCCCGTAATTTCTGCGACTGATTTACATTTGATTAATGCATTTTCCAGGAACGAAGAACCTGTTTCTGGTGCGGCCTCAATCTTCTGACCTATTAAGCTCTCTACACTGAACTCCGTGCCCTCGAGGGCTCGTGATAGCTCTCTAGTCTTTCCTGAATTTTTTGATGCAAATATGAGTTTCATCTCTTCAGATGGTAATAGGCGTGAGAACAAAAAAGGTTAGGCGCAATTGTTAGGAATTTGTTGGGTTGAAAATACTGATCGAATAAATTTCTTGTCAGTATTTTGACTTCCAGTTTCCGGCAAAGTTCTTCGAAATCGTTGAGAGTGCAAAGATGAATGTTAGGAGTGTCATACCAGTTATGCGGGAGGTGCTTAGCTACAGGCATCTTCCCAGAGAAAAATAAGTTCAAACGACAAAATATTTGACCAAAGTTTGGAATCGTAACGATGCACTCTTTGCCAACTCTTAACATCTCCTTCATGAGCTGTTCAGGTTTACTCACAGCTTGCAGCGTCTCTGTCATTATCACGAGGTCAAAAGAGTTGTCATCAAAATTCGTTAGGCCGCTATCTAGGTCCTGCTCGATGACGTTGACTCCTTTTTCTAGGCAGGTTTGTATGTTGTTTGGATCGTTGTCCAAACCAAAGCCAGTAGCCTGCTTTTTCATTTTTGCAAAGTGAAGTAAATCGCCTTCGCCGCAACCGAGATCCAAGATTCTGCTTTTGGGCTTTATTAACTGTCCGACGATTTCAAGGTCTACTCTCATTAGAGGACCGACAAGTCTTTTGGCACAGTGACATGAGCCTGATTCAGGAACGCTGACAGAGCTTTGGTGTATCTATCAATCGGAAGCAGAAAAGAATCATGACCTTTATCCGTCTCAACGATGATGTGGGAGACATCCTTGTCTGCGTGTATAAGAGCGTCGGTTATTTCTCTAGACCTAGCCACTGGGAATCGCCAATCTGACGTGAATGAGATTAATAAGAATTTAGACTTAGCATTTCTGAAAGCCTCTGAAAGATTATTATTTGTATCTTTAGCTGGATCAAAGTAGTCCAATGCTTTCGTCATAAGAATATAGGTGTTGGCATCAAATCGGCGCGTGAAGGAAGTTCCTTGGTGATGAAGATAGTTTTCTACCTCGAATTTAGCGCCACCTGCCTCCGCTGAATCAGATGACGTGATATCCCTGCCAAAACGTGTATCCATGCCATCATCTGATAAGTAAGTCACGTGCCCAATCATCCTTGCGAGCATGAGGCCCTTGTTAGGTTGGGTATGAGATTCAAGGTAGTCGCCTGATCGAAAATTAGGGTCGCTCGTTATAGCTTCACGAGCTAGTTCATTGAAAGCTATGTTTTGGGCAGTAAGTTTTGCGGCGGACGCAATAACAACCGCATGATTAACTTGCTCGGGGTAATCTATGGCCCATTGCATTGCTTGCATGCCCCCAAGACTGCCTCCTATAACTGCCAACCATCGCGAAATTTCTAGTTCTTCGGCGAGCAATTTTTGTGACTTGACCCAGTCTTTTACCAGTATGGTCGGAAAGTCAGAACCATAGGGCTTTTGTGAGTTTGGGTTCGGGCTAGTAGGACCAGTGCTGCCTCCGCAGCCTCCAAGATTATTTGAACTAACGACAAAGAATTTATTCGTGTCTATTGGTTTATTTGGCCCAATACAGTTTTCCCACCAGCCGGGTTTTTGGTCAAGTTCAGAATGATAACCAGCGGCATGGTGATCACCCGACAACGCATGACAGATTAAGATCGCGTTATCTTTCTTATCATTTAACGTGCCGTAAGTTTCATAAACCATCTCAAAGGAAGGCAGTTTTTCGCCAGAACAAAGTTCAAAACTTTCGTAATAGGAGAATACCTCTGGCTGGACTAAACCAACGCTGGCCTTATTTGGTCGGGTCATACGCTTCTTGATAGCGTCCGCAGAGTCTCTTGCAAAAGAGATAGTAAAATAAGTGCAACCATTGGTGAAAAATCGAGAGGCCCCATGGTGGGAAGAACTCTCCTGATGGGCTCTATTATTGGCTCCAGCAACAGTTCTAGAAGATCAACAATGGGATGAAAAGAGCCTTGATTGATAAAACTCACCACTACAACAATCAATATCGACCACCAATAGAATTGAGTAAGTACGTAGGCTCCATGGATAGCTCCGAACAAAATGGATGAACCAAGGGGAGCACCCCCGCCCGTGCTGAGATAAATAAAAATAGCTCCGGAAAGCCACGCCAAAAGGAGGGACGGCAAATCCCACCGTCCTGTTCCCGGAATTATCTTGCGAAGTGGCGAAGCTAATGGGTCGCTAGCTTTGACGACCGCCTCGACGATGGGGTTGTGACGGTCAGCGGAAACCGCTTGCAGAAGAAAGCGCAGCAAGAACAGGAGAGTTACTAATCTAAAGAGAAGCTCTACTAAAGCGTAAATTGTAGGGTTCATTGGGTTTTACCGAATTCTCGAGATAAATCTACGGCTTTTTGTTTAGCCTCAAAAATGGCTTTTTTTATCGAAATCGACACTTCTTTCCTTTCCATATAATTTATTGCCGCCTCAGTGGTGCCACCAGGTGAAGTGACGTTTTGCCTGAGCTCCGTTAAGGGCGCTGAGCTGGCCAACGCCATTTCCGCAGCACCCACAGCTGTTGCTTTTGCAAGATTTTCACTCAATTCCTCGCTGAGACCAAGTTCCAATCCAGCCTCTACCATTTGCTCCATCAAGAAAAAAAAATAGGCAGGTCCGCTTCCAGATAGCGCAGTGATGCTGTCTATTTCTGACTCCTCAGTAACCCAAGAGGTTTCTCCAACAGAACTCATCAACTCCGTTGCCAAGTCCTTCTGAAGTTCGCTTAAGTTATCTCTAGAGAATAAACCTGTGATCCCTTTCCGCAACAAAGCCGGTGTATTGGGCATGCACCTAACAATACACTGATTTGGATTGGTCCATGCCGTCAAGCTCGATACGCTTACGCCGGCGGCAATAGATATTAATAGCTGAGATGAGTCTATTTCGAGTTTTTGTAGAACTGGAGCAGCTAACTGAGGTTTTACTGCAAGTATCACTGCATCACTTTTCTTTATCGCCTCCTGATTGGTCTTCGCCCAGGAGACCCCTCTAGCCTCTAGATCCTCCCTTTTAGTCTCGTCCGGATCATAGGTCGTTATAACGAACCTTTTCCTCGGTGAGTCAAGAAGGCCTCGAATTATGCTGTATGCCATGTTGCCAGCCCCAATAAAGCTCACTTTCGTCATCTTAGAACCCCTTGCCATTCGTTCGAGACCCGAATATGTCTGTTCCAACTCTCACTATTGTCGCGCCGCAGTTTACAGCTACTTCCAGGTCTTTGCTCATCCCCATGGATAAGGTGTCCCAAGCGTGGAACTCATTCGCGTAGATTTCCTTAAGATGATTAAATAAATCCCTCAGTTTTGAGTAACCTTTTTGAGGATCAGTCCCCTTCGACAGTATGGTCATCAATCCTCTAAGATTCAGATTTGGCTCGCTTAACACGAATTTTATTAGTTCATCTAGTTTGTTTTCCTCTATCCCTCCCTTGTTTTCATCAGAATCAACGTTAACTTGAAGGAGGATTTGGAGAGTCTTTTCTTCAGGACAATGTGAGGCGAGGCGCCTGGCTACTTTTATTCTATCGACGGTATGAATCCAGGCGAAATGCTGCGCAATGGACCTTGTCTTGTTCGATTGGATTCGTCCAATAAAATGCCACTCGCTCTTTAGAACTGGTCTTTGCTGTATTTTTTCTTTAGCCTCTTCTGCGTAGTTTTCTCCGAACTGCTTAAGGCCAAGTCTCTCTGCTTCGCGCAACATTTCTATCGGCTTTGTCTTTGATACCGCAAGAAGTGTTACCGAGTTGGGTAATCTTCCATTAATTTTGCACGCAGCGTTGACCCGTTCTTTAACTAGCTTAATTCGGGTTTCCAGGCTATCCCGTTCACCCATTAGGTTGCTCTGTAGAAATCTCTATATCGCTCACCCAGGTTTGAGCTATAAGACAAGCCGACTCTTCGTGAATTTTAGATGTCTTTTTTTGTTTGTTTTTCGAGTTCTCCTGGTTCATCTTTCTGACCTCCCACGAACTCAATCGTTCGTCAACGAATTGCACCGGAATCGAGGTGCGTGAACAAAGACTTTCCCCAAACGCTTTGGCCCTTTCAGACATTTCAGACTCGCTGCCATCCATATTTAGAGGAAGTCCCACCAAGATTGTATGGGGCTTGTACTCGGCTAAGATCTCCTCGAGTTTTGACCAGTCTTTTAGCTTACCCGACTGAGCTATTAAGGTTGTTATTCCAAATGGTCGTGGAATAAGTCGGCTACTGGCGGCGATGCCAAGGTATTTTAGTCCAAAATCAATGGCGACAACGTATCCATTTTCTTGTCGATCGGTATTTGATGCCTTGATTGGGGTGTTCACGCGAGGCCAGGTCGAGCAATTAAACCATGATCAGATATACCAAGGCATTCAAGGGCAAGTACCATTCTATCCTGGTGCTTTGTCCGAAATAAGATCTCGGACTCAGCCTCGCAGTTTAGCCAACAGCCTTGCGCAACTTCGCTTTCAAGTTGCCCTGAAGACCAACCACAATAGCCGAAGGAAACCAGGGTGTCAGCCTGACAGACCTCCTCGGCCAACTTTTGAAGCAAACCTGCGTTAGATTCCAAGATTAATCTCGAGGTGGCTTTATCTTCGCCACGCTCGTCGTCTGTTAGCGACCGTAGGATGAAACAATAATCAGAGCTGACTGGTCCGCCCAAAAGGACTTGTGACTCAATCCATGATTCGTGACCTTTAAGGCCGAATAGGCTAACCGTTTCCCATACTGATTGCGGAGCTGGTTTATTCACAACAATGCCTGCGGCGCCCTCGCTTGTGTGTTCCGCGAGATAGATCAACGCTCCCTCAAAGTAATCCCCGGCCATACTAGGTGCCGCGATCAAGAAATTATCTGATAAGTCGAGTTCGCTCATTAGCCTGGAGTTATCCTAGTCCCGTAGCTGCCATATTGCCAGGTCCTTTGGAATGTTAGCTCGGAGTAGTTTTTTCGCATCTCTGGAGGGAAGGGAATGTGAGGAGCGGCGCGCTCTATTGTTTTCAAGGCATGTGTGTCTAGTTTCACTACTCTAGAAGAGTCCACAACTTGCGCCTGTTTAAGCCGGCCATCGCTCAGCAAAGTCAGCTCAATAGTTAATACACCGGTAGGCTGATTCGAACCAAAGTTTGATCTGCCTAATCGTTCGCATTTTCTATCCCAACTGGTCAAATAACTGTTCAGTACTAAGAGAAGTTGTTCGTTGACCCTTTGGTTATTTTTTTCGCTAGATGATTGTTGAAAGCTCCTTGCGACTCTTTTTGCGAGATCTTCGCCTTCAAGGAAGTTATTGGTTTTTTTTTGTCGTGCTTTCGGCGAGCTCTTTTCATCGTCTTCGACGGAATCTGCAGTGTTTTTTGGCATGCTTTCGACCGCAATTTGGGTGTCGGCAACTTTTTCACCTTGTTCTTTGACTCTATCAGGAGCCCATTTGATTATTAGCTCGACGGTGCTGTTGCTGACAGAGGTAGGTGAAATCGAGATTCCTAAAAGAACCAGGAAATGAAGGGACCCCGCAATAATTAAACAGATCAGAAGCCTATTAGTGGAGTTGTCGATAGAGGTCATTTTTCAAATAGAAGCGATCATCAATTTTCGCTGGGCATCATTTCAGTTGGGATACGCAAGCTTCTATTACATCATCGCTAATATTGAGTCCTACTTGCTCATCCAACTCTCGAATACAAGTTGGGCAAGTGACATTTATTTCTGTCAGATAGTCGCCTATAACGTCGATGCCAACGAACGTCAGGCCTCGGCGTTTTAACTCTGGCCCAACTTGTTCACTTATCCATTTGTCACGCTGGGTTAGCGGTCGTGCCTCGGCTGTTCCTCCAGCTGCTAAGTTTCCTCTGGCTTCACCCTCAGAAGGTATCCTCGCGAGCGCGTAAGGTATCGGTTGGCCATCAAGCATGAGTATTCTTTTGTCACCATCGGCAATCTCCGGCAAAAACTTTTGGGCCATGATTGGCTCGGCACCTTTTTGTGTGAGCGTCTCTATGATCACATTAGCATTTGGGTCATTTTCCGTGACTCGGAAAACTGAATCTCCTCCCATTCCATCAAGCTTTTTGAAAACAACGCTGCCTTCAGCTTTGTAAAAATCTAATAAGCGGCTCTTCTCACTCGACACGATAAGCGGCGGGCAACATTGAGGAAAACTTGTCGCGAAAAGCTTTTCATTGCAATCCCTAACTGATGCTGGGCGATTTACCACTAAGGCACCTGAAGCTTCAGCTCTCTCTAAGAGATAGGTGGTGTAGATATAGTTCATGTTGAAAGGGGGATCTTTGCGAAGCATCACAATATTCATCTCGGCAAGCTCCATGAAGATTCTGTTTCCAAGGCTGTACCAAGAATTTTCCGGATTTGTTGCATACCCTTTTTTTAAAAGCTGGGAATCGACTTTCAGGGTCCTAAAAGCCCCCATTGCTTTGTAACCGCTCAAGAAAATATCTCTCTGCTCTAAATAGAAAACCTCTAGCCCTCTTTTCTGGGCGGCGTCAATCATGGCTAACGTCGAGTCTTTTTTTGTATTCAGGGAAGATAATGGATCCATCAGAAAGGCAATTTTTGTCATCACTAGTTCAATATTTCTTTAGGTTTAGTAAGTAATTGTTTTAGTTTGCTACTCGTTGGGTATCTGCTATATGTTTCGTTCTGCTTCAATAGAAGATGCCTTTTTAGTATGTCTCCGAATGACCATTTTATCTTGCGAAAAATCATCAGTTTCTTTGAAAGCAACTTACTCGAGTTGCTCAGCGGGACAAGTCGATCCGAAGCAACAGAAGCGATCTCTAATTGTATGGAGTATGGCTTAAGACTTGCAAATGCTGCTGAGTTAAGTGAGCCGTTGTTTTCTGGTGAGCTTCGTGAGGTTTGTGAGAGCGGGGCTCTAACTATCCAGGAGATAAATATCAGTAAATGGAGCAAAGTATCGAGCGCTTTACCAGACTTGCGACGCAATTTATTTGCATTTAAAAAAATTAGTAGTTTTCCATCGTATAAGCCGGAGCGCCTCGAACCAAAACCTTTGTCTGAAATAACGTCTTCCGGCGATTCGGAAGTACATTGCGCGAATATCTATAGGATGTCGAATTTTCGAAGACCTGAAGTTTTTGGGGATCATGTCTGGCAGAGCCTCTGCTCAGAGTTACGTGAACTCATGAACTATGGTCGAGACTCTAACGACCAGGTCTTGATGGAGCTAGCATGGTCAAACTTAAACTTACTGGACCGGATTGTAGAAGGTAATGTCTCTTGGACTTTTAAGAGCGAGAAACTTGTCAGATCTAGTTGTGACCTATTAGTGAGTAGATATGTATTTGACCGCTGGACTCCGTCTGAGAAAGAAGAAAGTCGATTATTGATAGATGAAGCTGACATTCAAGCCTCCGGTAATTTTGATTCATAGAGTTTCTTTCTTACACCCAACCCGAAGCCTGTTGTAAAGCGGTAAGCGATACTGCGGGCATATTCTCTGCTCGAAAGGTTCTTGGCCCTAAACGAAACCCTTTAATTCCGGCTACGGATAGTGCGTTAGACTCTTGTTTCGAGAAACCACCCTCTGGACCGATTATGACGAGACGCCGTTGTAGTGCTATCTGGTTCGGAAATGGAGTGCCCTTTGGGTCAAGGAAAGCTCGCCAGGAAAAATACTGCTTCGTTACTTCGATTATTTCGGGCACAGAATGTGGCCGGGATATTTCGGGGACAATTGATCTTCCCGACTGCTCGCAACTGGATATGGCGACTTTTTTTAAATGCTCGATTTTTTTATCCATTCGCTCCTTTTTTAGAGAAACATTCGAACGATCGCTTTGGAGAAGTATGATTCTTTGCGCTCCCAATTCGGTGGCTTGCGCTATTGCTCGATCCATGGCTCCACCCTTGATGAGAGAGAGGCCGATGGCAATTTCGTTTTTGTTTCTCTCTTCCGAACTCAAAAGCGCGTCCACACTTAACTTTGCCTGTCTAGGATGAGCGCTTTTGATCGTTGTGGAGAAAATCTTTCCAGCCCCGTCGAAGGCCATAATTTTTGCCCCTGTTTCCAGTCTCATGACTCGGCACATGTAGTGGGAGCGCTCTTGGTCCAAATCGCAATGATCTACTTGGTCGTCCAGATTGGGCACGAAAAAGAGCTGTGGCATTGCTTTTTGCGGTCTCTAGAACAGCCAGTTACCAATACTTTTGGAAAGGTTCCTTGATTTACGGCAGTGCAGAAGCCAAGACCTCTTTCTTATCGGTTCTTTCCCAAGAGAACTCGTCTTCGATTCTCCCAAAGTGGCCATAAGCGGCTGTTTTCTTGTATATGGGCTTCTTAAGCTCGAGCATCGCTATCAGCCCTTTTGGTCTGAGATCGAAGTGCTCTCGGATTAAATCGATTATTTTTTCATCAGCTATTTTGCCGGTGCCGAAGGTCTCAAGACTGATGGAGGTGGGTTCAGCGACCCCTATTGCGTAGCTGACTTGCAATTCACATTTATCTGCAAGACCTGCCGAAACGATGTTTTTGGCTACATACCTGCCTGCGTATGCCGCTGACCTGTCCACTTTTGAGGGGTCTTTGCCGGAAAAGGCTCCTCCACCATGTCTGGCCATTCCACCATACGTATCAACAATTATTTTTCTTCCAGTGAGGCCACAGTCGCCAACGGGGCCGCCAATAATGAATTGTCCTGTTGGGTTGATAAAAACGTTAGTATCTTTGTTCATCCAGTTGTCTGGAATGACCGGTTTAATAATTTCCTCCATCACGGCCTCTTTTAAATCTGCTTGTGATATTTCCGGGTTATGCTGTGTTGAGAGAACAATGGCCTCTATCGCGGTGGGGTTTCCGTCCGAGTCATACGAAAACGTTAACTGGCTTTTGGCATCTGGGCGCAAGAATGGCAATGAGCTCCTTCGCGCGTCGGCCTGTTTTTTTACAAGCCTATGTGAGTAATCTATTGGTGCTGGCATTAACGAATCAGTCTCATTTGATGCATAACCGAACATGAGCCCCTGATCTCCTGCGCCTTGTTCATGGTCGTCTGATTCGTCGACACCCATAGCGATGTCAGTGGATTGCTGGCCAAGTGCATTGATGAAAGTGCAAGAAGACGCGTCAAATCCGATATCCATATCGTCGTAGCCAATATCCGCAATTGTACCCCGAACTATTTCCTCGATGTCCGGATTGGCTGCAGTCCGGATCTCTCCTGCGACCACGACCATCCCCGTCTTGATTAGCGTTTCGCAGGCTACGCGGGAGTTA
Source organism: uncultured Gammaproteobacteria bacterium (assembly GCA_913051785.1). Taxonomy (GTDB): domain Bacteria; phylum Pseudomonadota; class Gammaproteobacteria; order Pseudomonadales; family Azotimanducaceae; genus UBA4421. The sequence goes on along the minus strand of CAJXCK010000006.1, from coordinate 11,022 downwards.
GGATCTTCAGCTATTAATGCATCTACTATCGCGTCAGAGACTTGATCCGCAACTTTGTCGGGGTGGCCCTCCGAGACGGATTCAGAAGTGAAGACTTTCTTTGACATTAGATACCTCCCGGCTCGTTGTTAGCATGTAAGTGCAGTATTAAAGAAAATTTTGCAGCTGGAATGTTTAGAGGGAGGGGATCATATCCTATTGAGGCGAGCTCTTCACGAGAAATATCTCAAGGCTGGGTTTGCTTCTTTGTCATTAAAGCTCGACTATCTGGGTTTTATTTTTCTGGAATATGAATGGTTGAAAGTAGAATGCTAGCTAACGCAATTCGTGTACTGTCGATGGACGCCGTTCAACGGGCGGGGAACGGGCACCCCGGTGCTCCAATGGGTATGGCCGATATCATGGAAGTGCTTTGGCGGCATTTTTTGAAGCATGACCCCGCAGATCCGAATTGGCCTGATAGAGACCGCTTTGTTCTCTCTAACGGGCACGCATCAATGGTTCTATACAGTGTTCTTCATCTTTCAGGATATGATTTGAGCGTTGAAGATCTTAAGAATTTCCGCCAGTTAGGGTCACCAACTGCCGGACATCCCGAGTATGGCGATTGTCCGGGCGTTGAAACAACAACAGGCCCCCTTGGACAAGGATTTGCTATGTCAGTAGGCATGGCTCTCGCAGAAAAACTGCTCGCGCAAGATTTCAATATGGCGGATTCAGAAGTTATCGATCATAGAACTTGGGTAGTCGTCGGTGACGGGTGCCTAATGGAGGGGGTTTCTCATGAAGCTGCCTCACTGGCAGGAACTTTAGGTCTGGAGAAGTTAATCTGTGTTTATGATCAGAACGGAATCTCTATCGACGGTGACATATCAGGTTGGTTCACGGAGGATGTTGCAGGACGTTTTAGAGCGTACGGCTGGAGAGTAATTGAGAACGTAGATGGGCACGATTCGGAGAGTATCGAGAATGCCCTGAGTACAGCTGTATCTGAATGCGGGAAACCTACTCTGGTGTGTTGTCGTACGAAAATAGGCTTTGGCTCCCCAAATAAGGAAGGTTCCGAGTCGAGCCACGGCTCAGCATTAGGAACCGAGGAGGTTTCGCTCGTGAGAGAGAATCTCGGTTGGGATTTCCCCGAATGGCGAATACCCGACGAGATCGCTAAAGCTTGGGATCAAACTGAGAGGGGAGCGCGAGTCCATGCTGAGTGGGATCAGAAAATAGCGGCCTACAAAAAAACAAATGAGGCTAGGTCAGTTGAGTTATCTCGGCGTTTAGAGGGGGAGCTTCCGCTGGAATGGTTTGTTGAGTTGGATGAGCTTGCGCGGGTGGAACAATCTTCGGGCCAGAACATGGCGACCAGAAAGTCCTCGGAAAAATGCATAGCGAAGTTAGTAGATCTTTTGCCTGAGGTCTTTGGTGGATCTGCAGATCTTACCGGGTCAAATCTGACGAGCTGGGAAGGTGCCGGACCATCACGTTATTTAAACTATGGGGTTCGCGAGTTCGCCATGACCTCGATCACTAACGGAATGATCCTTCATGGAGGTTTTCGCACCTTTTCGGGTACTTTTTTGGTGTTCATGGAATATGCCAGAAACGCCGTACGTCTGGCGAGTTTGATGCGATTGCCCAATATCTTTGTTTATACGCATGACTCGATAGCGGTGGGAGAGGATGGGCCGACGCACCAGCCTGTGGAACAACTTACAAATCTTCGAACGACCCCAAACCTGTCCACTTGGAGGCCTTGTGATGGAGTCGAAACAGCTTTTGCTTGGAAGGCGGCAATCAGCTCACATGATAAGCCCACTGCCCTTGTACTATCTAGGCAGACGACTCATTTGCAATCTAGAAACGAGGAAACCTTTAGCGAGATCTCGAAAGGCGCGTACGTCTTGAAAGAACCAGAAAATGATCTTCAGGGCATAATTATGGCGACTGGCTCAGAAGTAAGTCTCGCAATGCAAGCAGCAGATGTTCTTAACCGCGAGGGCTTTGCAGTGAGGGTGGTATCTATGCCTTGTGTAGATATTTTCCTTGAGCAAGACAGCTCATACCGAGAATCTATCTTACCCAGCGAGATTCGAGTTAGGTTAGCAGTTGAAGCGGCTCATCCAGACTATTGGAGAAAGTTTGTCGGGCTTGAAGGTGCAGTTATTGGCGTGGACACCTATGGCAAATCGGCTCCTGGAAGCACGGTGATGGAGGTCTTTGGTCTTAACGAGGAAAATGTAGCCTCCACGATGCGAAATATGCTTGAAGCCTAATGATTTTAGATAATTCTTACTTTTGCTTTGGAGTTACGATATCAAAGTTCTAACTCTTTCCAAACTGCCGCAAAATTTTTTCAGGGGCAAAAAAGTAATTGTCAGGTGCGATTTAAATGTGCCGATAACCGATGGAGTTATCACAAGCGAGGCAAGGATTATTGCCTCTTTGCCCACGCTAGAGTTGGTTGCCAAACTGGCAAGCTCAGTTCTCGTTATTTCTCATTTGGGGAGGCCCAAACCGGGCGACCTGAGTGCCGACTTCTCCCTAGCGCCGGTTGCGAAAAGGCTTGGCGAGCTGCTTGGGAGGGATGTACCTCTGCTGCGAAATCTAGATGAATCAGTGGAAGAAACAGGAATAGCCTTGCTCGAAAATGTGCGGCTCTTTTCTGGTGAGACTGACAACGCCAAAGAGCTTGCCGAAAGGCTCAGTTCGAAAGGCGATATTTTTATAATGGACGCTTTTGGCTCTGCCCATCGCGAGCATGCATCAACCTTTGGAGTTGCTGAGCTCTCTGATACAGCTTGTGCAGGTCTCTTGCTAGAGAAAGAGCTTCTAGCCATATCGGGAGCAATGGAATCTCCGCAAGCGCCCATGGTCTCAATTGTTGGAGGCTCTAAAACTTCCACTAAGCTAGACGTTTTAAACTCGTTATCACAAATTTCTAGCAGGATTTTAGTGGGCGGAGGAATACTAAATACCTTCTTAGCGGCTTCCGACTTCAAGCTTGGCAGGTCACTATATGAACCTGAGTTGGTCGACGTTGCACGCGCTCTTTCAAAAACTGTTGATGTGCCCTTGCCTCGGGATGTGATTGTATCTACCGAGCTGTCTCAGCAAGCTAAAGGGGTAGTGAAAGGAGTTGATGAGGTCGATGTTAACGAGATGATTCTCGACATTGGTCCTGTCACTGCTCGAGAGTGGGCTAAAGTCGTAAATGAGGCTAAGACCATCCTGTGGAACGGACCGATTGGGGTTTTTGAATACGATCAGTTTGGTGAGGGCACTCGTGTTTTGGCAGAAGCCGTCGCTGAATCACCAGCTTTCTCGCTGGCTGGTGGAGGAGATACTATAGCCGCTTTAGAGAAGTATGGAGTAGCGTCGGATATTTCCTATATCTCTACGGGCGGAGGAGCTTTCCTGGAAATGATAGAGGGTAAGAAGTTGCCTGGCGTTGAGATACTAGAGAGAAGAGCAGCTCGAATGTGATGATACCCCGCGGCGCGACTTTCCCGAGAGGAAAGGTGAGTTTCAACGATAAAGCGTTGAGTGCTCTACTCAAAGATACTTGTAAGGCGGGGGATATTTTCACGGTGGTGGAAGGTGATCTTTTAGCCGAGTACAGGGAATATTATGGCCTCGACTTTAAGGTAACGAATTATCGAGCAAGGATATTGCGTGTAGCCGAGGAATCTGTCTTCCTACAATTCTTCGAACCGCAGGACTCGGACTCGATAGAAAAAAGAGAATGTATTTTGATCAGTCATGGCTACTATGATCATGCGGGGCTCTATGGACATTTGATTGAGCAACTTCTGTCGCGTGGTTTGAATGTCGCTATTTTTGATCAGATTGGCCATGGGCTATCAACCGGTAGTCGCGCTGAAATTCAAGATTTCGACCAATATGTACAAGTTCTCGCTTGTTTAGTGGAGCAGCTCGAAAAAAACGAAAACCAAAGAATCAGGCACTGGATTGGTCAAAGTATGGGATGTTCAGTCCTCCTAGAGTACTTCGCTTCCGGATCAGAGAAATTGGAGGGTGACCTTATTCTTTTAGCGCCACTAGTCAGACCGTATGGCTGGAGTTGGCTGAGATTTTATTTTAGTTTGATAAAGCATTTCGTTAAGAGGCGGCCGAGGAAATTCGAGAGAAGGGGGCCAAATCAAGAATTTCTTGACTTACTATTGAACGATCCGCTCCAGGCCAGAGTACTACCAGTCAATTGGGTACAGGCTATGGTCAATTGGTTTGAACGATTTGAGAAAAGGCGCATTGTTTTTGAAAAATTGATTATTGTTCAGGGTTTAAAGGACAAAACGGTAAGTTCTCGTCACAATTTGGGGGTGTTAAAGCATTTTTGTCGCTCGATAAGGTTACTGGAAATTCCGAAAGCCAAACACCACTTAGTAAACGAAACGGAGCCGATTCGGCAACAAATGTGGGATTGGTTAGAGATTACTTGTGAATGGCGGCACTAGAAAATTATGAATTTTGAACTCGATTCGATAGGCAAAAATTTCACCTCTAAACAGATTTATACTGATAGTGAGAGGTTGCAAATATGGGGCAAAGATTGGACTAATGGTTTTGAAATCAATCCCAGCGCGATTGTATTCCCTGAAACTATTGAACAAGTTAAAGAAATAATCTCTTTCGCTATCAGAGAAAATGTCCAGTTGGTTCCTAGTGGAGGAAGAACGGGTCTAAGTGGAGGCGCTGTAGCATCCAATGGAGAGATAGTAGTCTCCTTCGATCGCATGAACGCGATAAAGTCATTTAACGCCTCGGACAAGATCGTGACTTGTGAGCCTGGTCTAATAACCGCCGACTTACAGACGTTCGCGAAAGAGCAGGGCTTTTTTTATCCAGTTGATTTCGCGTCAGCCGGCTCAAGTCAAATCGGAGGCAACGTCGCCACTAACGCGGGAGGTATAAAAGTAATTCGGTATGGTCTCACGAGAGATTGGGTGGCTGGCTTGAAGGTCGTAACCGGTACAGGGCATTTGTTGGACTGTAATTTCGGTCTTGTAAAGAATGCGACTGGATATGATTTTCGTCATCTCATGATAGGCTCCGAGGGGACCCTGGGACTGATTGTGGAGGTTGATATTAGGCTAACGAGCCCGCCCCCACCTCAAATTGTAATGGTGCTGGCTGCTGAGCACTCCAAAGACCTAATTAAAGTCTTAAAGGAATTCAGCCAAAGATTGCCGTTATCGGCATTTGAATTCTTCTCCGATTTAGCTTTGTCTAAAGTTCTTGATCACAGAGAGTTGAAAGCGCCATTTGACAAGCGCTCGCCTTTTTATGCTCTTTTGGAGTTTGATGCTTTGCAGGTTGAAGAAGCTGAAAAAGCTTTTGAGGTTTGTGAAAAAGCGGCTTGGGTACAAGATGCAGTGTTGAGCCAAACGGAGAATCAATCTAGGAAGCTGTGGCAACTGCGAGAGGGGATTTCGGAGAGCATTGCCTCTTATACCCCCTATAAGAATGACCTCTCAGTTCGCATAGAGGATGTTCCGGAATTTCTGGAGGAGGTAGATACTTATGTCGCCAACAGCTACCCGGATTTCGAGGTTTGTTGGTATGGCCACATTGGTGATGGGAATCTTCATCTAAATATTTTGAGGCCAGAAAAGCTATCCATAGAAAAATTTTTTGAACTTGGTCACGAGATGAGTCCCAGAATATTTGATCTGGTTTCGAATAAAAGGGGAAGCATCTCAGCCGAACATGGCGTTGGACTTTTGAAAAAGGACTTCCTTTCTTTCACTAGAAGTGACGAGGAAATACGCATTATGCGAAGTATAAAGAGCATATTTGATCCGCATCAGATTTTGAATGCGGATAAATTAATACCTGCTGGGGTCGGTACGGATTAGAATTTCGTCACCCCATCATTGGATCCTAGAATGACTAAATCGGCTCTTTGTTGAGCAAAGATACCGTTTGCAACAACTCCTGGTATGTCGTTTATTTTTGATTCTATTTCCCGAGGGTCCTCAATAAACAGGTCATGAACGTCCAAGATCCAGTTTCCGTTGTCAGTTTCGAAAGCCTCTCGCCATATGGGTCTTCCACCAAGTTCGATCAAATTTCGGGCAACCAGACTTCGTGACATCGGGAGAACCTCTACGGGGAGAGGAAAGCTCCCTAACCTCCCGACTCGTTTGCTATCGTCAGCGATGCAGATAAATTGTTCTGAAGCTGCGGCCACTATTTTCTCTCTTGTTAGCGCTCCTCCGCCACCTTTAATGAGAACACGATCTGGATTTATCTCGTCTGCGCCGTCGATATAAAAGTCTATTAACGGGGCCGCATTTAAGTTGATGACCTTAATATCGTAACTGGTGAGAAGATCAGATGACCTGTTGCTCGATGCGACGGCGGCATCAAAAAGATGCTTCCAATTTTTTAACTCATCGATGAAGTAGTCGGTGGTAGACCCAGTTCCGATGCCTAGGACTGTGTTTGGGGAAAGGTGAGGCAAGATCGTTTCCATTGCCGCATTTGCGGCCCTTTTTTTTTGATTTTCTTTTACGCTGTCTGACATTTTACCGCGTCGCTTGGCTATGCTTCTTGAGGAAAAAAATTGAGGAAGTATTTGTGTTCGAAGCGTATGTCAAGAAAATGCTGGCTTCAAGGGTGTACGACTTGGCTATAGAAACGACAACCACTTTTGCGCCCAAGCCTAGTAAGAAGCTGGGTATCCGGGTCAGTCTAAAACGTGAAGAAAAGATAAAAGGCCACTCAATTACTGATCTCACAGAAAACGAAGTAGCGAATGTTCATTTGAGGCATATGGTTGGCGGAAAACCAAAAACTCTGATATCCGAGGCGGTTTTTCGTTTCAAGTTTCCCGAGAGAAAAGGAGCTCTCCTGAAGTTTCTGAATAACATTGGAACCGAGTGGGGTAGAATTTTGTTTCACTATCGACATCATGGTGCCGCATGGGATCCTGTTCTGGTCGGCTTTGCTGTTCAGGGAAAATCCATAAATAATCTGTGAGAGCATCTAATGAAAATGGGTTATTGTTTCTGGGAAGAGACTCTAAATGAGGGCTACAAGGTATTTCTGAGAGGATCTAATTCTTCTTTAAATATCTCGCCCACTCATCTTCAAAACTCAAAGAGCGCAGGTCTTTCATTCTATCGACATAAAGAACGCCATCCAGGTGATCGAGTTCATGCTGCAAAACTGTCGCGGGAAATCCGTGCAACTCCAAAGTGTCGCCCTCGCCGAGTTCATTGATATAAGAGACGGAGATATTCTGTGGACGCTCAACGTAACCTCTCATTCCAGGAATTGATAGGCAACCTTCCCAAAACCCTTCTGTTTGTGAGTCGATAAGTTCAATTTCTGGATTTACGAAAACGGTCAGCGGAAACAATTCCTGAACCCCATACCTTAGATTGGCATCACGAATTTCAATAATCACAACCCGAATACCCTCATTGATTTGTGGCGCTGCCAGGCCCACTCCCCCGTAATCTCTCAAAGTATCGACCATGTCAGATAAGAGGTTCTTGAAACGGACTTTCGTTAAATCTCTCTTTTGCAAGGGTTTCGCTTTTTGTCGAAGAGTTGGATGGCCCATTTTTATGATTTTCCTAACTGACATCGTCTGCACCAATTTTTCTGCGAAGCCCATGTTCGGTGGCAATCATATCCATTCTCACGTCCCATTTTTGAGGGATGATTTTCTCAGCTTTTTGCAGCTCATAGGCTATTCCTATCAATAGAGGTCTTGTTTTTGGGTTCCTGAAGAATTTATCGTAGTAGCCCCTTCCCATACCGATCCGATTCCCACGAGAATCGAACACCAAAAGAGGAATTAGTGCGCATTCGAGCTCTTTCAACTCCCTTTTTTTTTGGGTTAACAGCATTAGTTCTTCTCTGGTTTGATTTTTTTGACGCTCGAAGTCAACAGGTAGATCTCTAAATTCCATAACTCTTTTCGTTTTATCCGCCACCGGGACGCATACGCTTTGCCCACGCTCTTGCGCTTTACGTATGAATTCTGACAAATTAACTTCGGAAGGCAGGTTTAGGTAGGCCGCCACAGTCTTGCATTTCTTTATTATCACACTTTTTAAAAGGATACGGGTGATCTCTTGGTGCAGTATTGCTCGATCATCCGAAGGGATCGATATTCGCTTTTGCCGATAGGAATCTCTCAGCTCTTCTTGCTTCTTTTTAATCTCAGCAAGTAGCATCAAAAAAGGACTCCCGGATATGCCGCTGTTGGTTTACCCTGAACCGTTTCGGTTCAAGGCGGAGACCGTAACCCTTTCGAAGGCGGCCCAATAAATGTTGGGTAAGCACACAGAAAGAGTCTTTGATCCCCTGTCGTTTATATAACGGCTCAAGGACTAGACCACTGGCTAACACTCCAGGAGTAAATATACTATAAAGACAGTCTGACAAGATCTCTATCCTTTTTGACTAGTCTAAGCCTCTCGGCACCGACGGACTAGGATCAGAGTTTGAACTGTTTTCCGTCAACCATCGCTTCGACCACGCTCTTTTTAATTGATTGTAATCTTTTATCGACGTTTTTACGGTGGGTGGAATTGGCCTCCTCGGCCGCGATCATTTCGCCACTAATATTTAGGGCCGCCATGACAGCAATTCGATCTAATCCTACGACGCGCCCTCCTTCACTGATTTTTTTCATATGGTTGCTGAGCTTCCTGGCAGACTGTTTCAAGGCGTCTTCTTCTCCCACCGGACATGACACATGATATTCCTTATCCATGATTTTCACGGCCATTGTTTGAGTTTTTATCTCGTTACCCATGCTTTTTCTAGCCAAGTTTTGCCAAAAATTAGTGTTTGTGAAGTCTTGCGATAACCGCACTGACTCTGCTTCTAGCCTCCTCTGTTTTCCTTTCCAGAGCAGAATTATCTGATATTAGCTTCTTTTGCTTTTCGCGCAGCACTTGATTTTCTGCGACCACCTCTCGATTGAGCTCAATCAATTCGTCTACGATCTTTTCTAGTTCATCGAGTCGTTCAATCTGGTCTGTAATTTTTTTCACCCGCCTAGTTTAGCTACAAGGTGATTGTTATAACATAGGTTCTTGCCGCAGCCGAGCTAGAGAGGAAATTGGAGATAATCGAGGTTACAGATCTAGCATCGAGAGTGACTCCCTATCTATTTATAGATGAGTTGCATGGATCTGCTATTGGGACGATCGTCGGTGGAGGCATCTCACGAGATAGTGATTTTCCCAAAGAGGAATTCAAGGCACTTCAAGGTGAGGATGCAGAAATCAACGATTATGAGCTTGGGAATTTCGTTAAAAAGATCATTGAAGAATTACAGGATCCAGACTTAAGCTTTTTACCACACCTAACAAGTGCGGATGATCTCAACAAACTCTCGGAGAGCCTTGCACAATGGTGCAGTAGTTTTTTGGCTGGGTTTGCCCTAGGTTGCAGCGAGGAAAGGAGCGAACTCGCGCCAGACATACAAGAAATAATAAAGGACTTTGCTGCTCTGACTGCGATGGAGGCAGAAGATGTTCCTGGCTCTGTGGAGGAGGATTCCTACACGGAAATCTTTGAATACGTCCGAGTTACTGTGCTATGGATGTATGATTTGATGATTGAAAAATCCTGACGGAAACGCTGAGGTGTCATGAATTATCTATATCGGACTCTGTTGTTGTCGTGTTGTTACCTTTAAGGAATCTTGGAGTCACATTTGGAGGATTTTGAATTTGATTGTCTGGTTGTTGGTGGCGGCATAGTCGGACTAACAGCCGTTTTAGAGTTGTCTCGATTGGGGTTTTCGGTTGTTTTCATTGAAAAATATTCGCCCAAAAAAGGTCCTTTTGACCTAAACACATACATACGCAATGTTTCTATTTCACATGCCTCACATGAGTTACTTGCCCGACATGTTGATTTACCGCTCGGACATGCAGGCGAATTCACCTCGATGGTTATCTGGGAGGAATCAGGCACAGAGGTTCTGCGTTTCGAAGGCGAGGACGCGGGCAGAGACCAATTAGGCTGGGTCTTTGAAGTTACGCCGCTTCAGGAGGCAATATGGAGAAAAGTCGAGTCTCTCAAGAACGTAGAGTTACTTTTTGGTGAAATTGAGGCAATAGACCTTACAAGCAGTGGTGTGAGAGTCCAATTTGGTTCGAGAGAAATTTCAGCCAGATTTATGGTTGCAGCGGATGGTGCCGCCTCCTCTGTGAAATCAGCGCTTAAAGTTCGAACTAGAGTTTGGTCAGTAGGGGATGCAGCGCTTGCAACGGTAATTCAATTTAAAGGTGATCATGAATCAACCGCTTGGCAAAAATTTACGGCTGACGGCCCGATTGCCTTTCTGCCAAGCAAGGATAAACAAATCTGTTCAGTTGTCTGGTCCCAACCTCTTGAGTTGCTTGAAAAGAGATTGGCTGCGAGTGAAGAAGATTTTATAAAGGAGCTTCAAATCTTGTCCGGTGACAAATTGGGAGTGATAGAGAAGGTGGGTATGCGGATTTCTTTCCCGATATTTCAGCGATTGGCGGATAGTCCGATGCCGATGCAGCGAGTATTTTTGGTTGGGGATGCTCTCAGAGCAGTCCACCCGTTGGCCGGTCAAGGCGTCAATTTAGGTATTGAGGATGTGCGATCTCTAGCTGATTTGATGAAATCTGATCGGCAGCCAAGTCGAAGTGAGATCAGGAACTATTTCAATGCTAGAAGGCTTAAATCATTAAGTGCTATAAACTTGATGTCGGCAATCAGGCAAGGGTATAGAGCTAAGAGTTTTATTCCCGTAATGTGCAAGAAGAGCGTTTTGAGCGCGATAAACTCTAGCGCTATGCTAAAAAAGCTGATGGTCGCCTACGCCTCTGGTTTATGATGTAAGTCAGCCCTGACATAGAGGTCACACATGCAAAAACGCACACCGCTATATGAAGAGCACTTAGCTTTAGGCGCCAAGATAGTTGATTTTGGCGGATGGGCTATGCCCGTTAATTATGGGTCGCAAGTAGAAGAACATCTGGCTGTGAGAAGTGAGGC